>SLFB01000304.1 GCA_007124475.1 Vibrio sp.
ACCATACACCATCAGCGTTAAATCTTGAGTGGCGCGCCGCCTATCACGACTTATTAGATGCTCAGCAAGGCTTTATTCCTGGCGCACAAATCAGCTTTTTGGATCTGCAATTAAGCCAAGACCAAAATAGCTCAACTCGTTTAGAAAAATTGTATCTACTTGATGCCATGACGGTAGCGCCAAATCACAATCTATTCTCTAGCCCATCATGGAATATGCGACTTGGCTTTGACCGCCAGCCGAGCCAAAAACAACGTCAAGGACGATGGTTTTTGCAAGGTGGTTATGGACAAGCGTGGGGCGATCCTAACCGTCTGCATGGCTATGGATTAGCGTCATTGGCATTCAATCATGGTTCACTGACCGATTATCGTTTCACTACTGGTGCGGGGATTGAGGCTGGCCTATTGTGGCAAGCAGCAGATAAACACCGTTTAGGGCTACAAGGACAATACTTAGCTTTATTTAATAGTCATGCCGATCATCATAGTCAGCTTAATTTAACTTGGAACTGGAGTCTTGCTCGTCATTGGGCACTGCGCAGTGAAGTTCGTTATCAATACTGGCAACAAGAAGAAATCAGTGCAAAAATCACCGGTTATTTTTATTACTAAGCGCGAAAGGTAAATTGCAATATACCCAAACCAATTGGAGTTGCAGGTAGGCGACAAGTGAGTGACCAATGTGTCTGGAACCAATTTTAACAGCCGTAGGCTGGCCTTTGATGAGAGCCACGGATGACTCTCATCATCCCCATGAACATAGGCCAACATCAACGCCTCCTGACGCTGATAGCAGAAGATGATATTATCTTCTGCTATTTTTTTGTTATACCCAAAAACTACGTGACGTTGACAACGCAGCTGCAACTTCACGCTGGGAGGGGGTATTTCAACACAACACTTAATAAGGTTGACCGTGACTCTCGAATCAGGTTTTGTTCTCACTCGTCAAGCAAGAGATATCAATGGCAAAAGCCATATTGAGCTGTGGCTGGCAACCCATCAGGGCCCGACACAATTAATTATCGAAGGTGAACAAGCGGTTTTCTTTATTGAGCAATCACAGATCCAAGCCTGTCAAGCCATTGCGACTCAACAACAGATAACGGTAGATATTCGCCCTCTGCAACTTAAAGACTTTAACCAACAGCCACTGGCAGGCTGTTATTTTGCTAGCCATCATCATGCATCTCAACTGGCCCAAGCGCTCCAGCATGCTGATATCATAACGTTAGAAGCCGATATTAAACTGGCTGATCGCTATTTGATGGAGCGATTTATTCAAGGCAGCCTTGAGTTTACGGGCGCGATAACTCATTACGACAACTATCGCCAAGTTCGGCAAGCGAAATGTCGACAAGCCGACTACTTACCACAACTACATGTGGTTTCATTAGATATTGAATGCTCCGAAAAAGGCCTGCTCTACTCCATCGGTTTGCATAGCCCCATCGACAGCCGCGTGATCATGGTTGGCCAACCACAAGCTGCTGAAACCACCATCCAATGGGTCGCCGATGAGTATCACTTACTGAGTGCTTTAGTCGATTGGTTTCAACGCTTTGATCCAGACGTAATCATTGGTTGGAATGTGATTGATTTTGACTTTCGCTTACTGCATAAGCGTGCCGAATGGCATCAATTAAAGCTGAAACTTGGCCGAGCTAAGCAGGCCAGTTACTTTCGCTCGGCAGCGCAAACGAACCAAGGCTTTATTACCATTCCCGGACGCGTGGTACTGGATGGAATCGATACCTTAAAAACCGCGACCTATCAGTTTCGCTCTTGGTCTTTAGAGGCGGTATCCCGTCAACTGTTAGGAGAAGGTAAAGCCATTACTCAACCGCACGATAGAATGGAAGAAATCAATCGCCTTTATCAACAAGATAAACCTCAGCTCGCCCATTACAATCTGCAAGATTGCATTTTAGTCGAGAAGATTTTCCAACATACCCATTTACTAGACTTTGTCATTCAGCGCTCTCGATTAACCGGATTAGAGCTAGATAGAATTGGCGGTTCAGTCGCCGCGTTTACAAACCTCTATCTGCCTCAACTGCATCGTGCAGGTTACATCGCGCCCAACCTACACTCGGAAAACTGGATGGCTAGCCCAGGTGGTTATGTCATGGACTCTCGCCCTGGCTTGTATGACTCCGTATTAGTGTTAGATTTTAAGAGTCTTTACCCGTCGATCATTCGCTCATTTTTGATTGATCCTCTGGGGTTAATTGAAGGGTTAACGCTCGACGTTGGCCCGGCATCCCATCAAGCGGTAGAGGGATTTCGCGGCGGGCAGTTTCATCGTCAGCGCCATTTTCTGCCCGCCATGATTGAAGCGCTATGGGCCGCACGGGATATCGCTAAGAAAAACAACGAACCTGCCTTTTCGCAAGCGATTAAAATCATCATGAACTCCTTTTATGGCGTACTTGGGTCCTCTGGCTGTCGGTTTTTTGATACTCGTCTGGCTTCAAGTATTACCATGCGCGGCCACGAAATCATGAAACAAACCAAAATGCTAATTGAGGCGCAAGGTTATCAGGTCATTTATGGTGATACCGATTCAACTTTTGTTTCATTAGGTGGCGCATTGAGCCAAACACAAGCTGACCAAATCGGACGCGACTTGGTCTTGCACATTAACCAATGGTGGACAACCCACCTTGAGCAAACCTACGCCCTGAGCTCTTTTTTAGAACTAGAGTACGAAACTCACTACCGGAAATTTTTAATGCCGACCATTCGCGGTTCAGAGACTGGATCGAAGAAGCGCTACGCTGGCCTAATTGGTGAGCCTGGCGCGGAAAAAATGGTGTTTAAAGGCTTAGAGAGCGCCCGCAGCGATTGGACGCCTCTTGCCCAACGTTTTCAGTCTGAACTGTATTGGATGATATTTCACGATGAGCAGCCCGATGAGTATATTCGCACTACCGTTGAGCAAACGTTGGCTGGAGCGTTTGACCAGCAATTAACCTACCAAAAGCGGCTACGACGCAAACTACACGAGTACCAAAAAAACGTGCCGCCTCAAGTGCGCGCCGCTCGTCTAGCCGACGAAATTAATGCGCGTTTGGGACGAGCTTTACAATATCAAAACAAAGGCACGATTGAATACTGCATGACACTTAATGGCCCTGAGCCTAAACAGTACTTATCGAGCCCTATCGATTATCAGCATTACATTGATAAGCAGTTAAAACCGGTTGCTGATGCCATTCTGCCTTTTATTGACCGTCAGTTTGAGCAAATTATCGCGCCGCAACTCGGGTTATTTTAACTGCAAGAGCATTAACCTATCTTAAATTCAGTCTTTTGGTATTGCTTAACTAACCACGGGCCAAAACTATCTAATAAACCAATCACCGAACGCTTGGGGATCACTCGCCCTTTCAGTAAAATCTTTAAACGGTCAATCTCGGTTTGTTTCTCTGGGTAATAACGTAAAAACTGCTCGCCACACTGCCGAGGGTCATCAAACCAATTTTTATCCTGATACATGACTAATGAATAACTCGCGCGCAGCAATTTTTTTGCAATCGTCTGCTGAGCATTGACTTGTTGTACCGCATCATTGGTTTTCGCGATTTTATCACGATAGAACCATAACCAATCTTCAATATCCATATTCCAATGTTTAGCAATTTCCCAACTCGGTTCATAATCCCCAAAGCATTCTGCAAGGTTATCGCCATAAACACAGACACTGCAATGACGTAACAAGAAGCCCCAAGAAAATAAACTGTCTAAACTTGCTACCTCCTTTACTTCCGCAGTTTTAAAGCTGATATCAGTAATGAACGCGAAACGCTTTTGAAAACGCCAACGAATGGTATTGATTAATGTCGTGCGTGTATTCTCGATTGAGCCATAAGTTACTACAATCACATCTAAATTAGAGTGATGGGGACGGGCGGTTTTACGTGCCACGCTACCATACAGATACACACTATGTAGCTGCTCTCCTAATCCAGCACGCAAAAAAGAAACCAACTCATTAATGGCCGGTTGATAATCGGTTTGGAAAGGCGGCTTTGCATCAATAGGCGACAAGGTCATGCCGTAAAGTAACTCAACAAGTGAAACATAAAGTTATGTTCTCCTATGCGCGCGTTTGGATCAATAGCCAAATCATGACTAACTATGTTTTATCTGGTTCCTACTTAACGCTGTAGCCCTGTTACCGACATTCATTCCCTCACAATATCACCTGTCTATGCTCATAAGATGGACTCACTGCCGGCTACTTGCAATGCGAAGTTGGTTCGGCATAGCCGATCATTGCTCATCTAATGTGATTTTTTCTTTTCTATCGTGCATGAAGCATTTCTTTTCTGAGAAAGCATTCGTTATAATGCGCCGAAATCAAGTACAAAGGGTATTTTCCATGCCAAAGGCAAGTGAACTTAAAAAAGGTTTTGCCATTGTATCTAACGGTAAAACATTGTTAATCAAAGATATTGAAGTAACCACTCCAGGTGGCCGTGGTGGTTCTAAAATTTACAAATTACGTTGTACTGACCTAACCACAGGTGCCCGTGTCGACGAACGTTATAAATCTGACGATTTTCTTGATACCGTAGAGATGAATAAACGCAACGTTTCTTTCTCTTACATCGACGGTGAAGATTATATCTTTATGGATAATGAAGATTACTCACAATTCACCTTCAAAAAAACGGATATTGAAGATGAACTGCTGTTTATCACCGAAGAAATTCAAGGTCTACAAGTAGTACTGGTTGATGGTAAACCCGTTGCGATTGAATTACCGTCTTCTGTAGAGATGGTCATTGAAGAAACTGATCCATCAATCAAAGGAGCGTCTGCTTCTTCACGCACTAAACCAGCGCGCTTTGCCACAGGCCTAGTGGTACAAGTACCTGAATACATCGCTAACGGTGATCGCATTGTGATCAATACCGCTGAGCGTAAATACATGAACCGAGCGTAAACATGACAGACTTACTCTCTTACGATCAAGCCATCGATACCGCATACGACATTTTTTTAGAAATGGCGGAAGATAATCTTGAACCGGCAGATGTGCTACTGTTTGTCGCTCAATTTGATGAGCGCGGCGCAGCTGAGGTGGTTGATATTAGTGATGATTGGGATGCGGAAGTTGGCTTTAGCGTCGACAAAGAGCGCTATGCGGAAATTTGCATAGGTTTAGTCAATGAGAGTAATGACGTACTGGATGACGTTTTTGCACGTTTATTGCTGAGCCGAGATCCTGAACAAAAGTTTTGCCATATTCGCTGGAAACGTGACTAGGGTCTGTTATCCAACTAATCTAGGTTAAGCCACTAAGCGACAATGCCAACTCCGTATGAGTTGGCATTATTTTTATCCTAACCGAAAAATCGATTGAGCATGGTCGCTAAATAGCCAAAGATCGTTATTCGACTAGTTGGTAATGAATCACATACAATTCTTCTATCCCTGGATAGATATCGCTGATCACCTGTTTTAATTCAGTTAAGGTCATATTTTCTTGCTGAGCATGAAACTCATTTAAATCATCAAACTGGATGGGTTCAATATTGATGATCTTTAAACGGCAAAACCAACGCCCTTCTTCTAAGGTACTCACTTCAACAATAGAACCCGGCTGATAATCTTTCTCGCTGTGATCGCGAATAGTGATGACTTTTTTCTCCGTTAAAATATCGTTTTCAAACCGTGAAAAGAAAGTCATTTCGGTGGGTATGCTGGTCGAGGATGCGAGCATATTTTTCTCTCTTACTTAGCACATAAAGAGCTAACACTATAACGGATAAGCCTACAGCTGTTCAAATGGGTTCCAGACCAATGGCTGACTCATTTTCACGTCTATTTACAACCCAAGTCATTTGGGCATAGCCGTATCTCCTGCCTAAATACGAACAAATAGACTTGCTTTTTTTAGCTCGCTCATTAATCATTTGTATAGATAAATA
>SLFB01000315.1 GCA_007124475.1 Vibrio sp.
AACATGAGTGATCAGGTCATTATTTTCGATACCACATTACGTGATGGCGAACAGGCATTATCTGCCAGTCTTACCGTTAAAGAAAAACTACAAATCGCTTATGCTCTCGAACGTTTGGGAGTTGATGTCATTGAAGCCGGCTTCCCAGTGTCTTCTCCTGGTGATTTTGAGTCGGTGCAAACCATTGCTAAACATATCAAAAATAGCCGAGTCTGTGCTCTATCTAGAGCCGTTGCCAAAGATATTGATGCCGCCGCAGAAGCCTTAAAGGTCGCCGAAGCCTTTCGTATTCACACCTTTATTTCCACGTCTACTATTCACGTTCAAGACAAATTACGCCGCAGTTATGATGATGTCGTAGAAATGGCTGTCCAAGCGGTGAAGCATGCGCGTCAGTATACCGATGACGTCGAGTTTTCCTGCGAAGATGCCGGGCGAACTCCTATTGATAATCTATGTCGCATGGTGGAAGCCGCGATTAAAGCCGGAGCTCGTACCATCAATATTCCAGACACAGTTGGCTATACCGTACCTAGTGAATTTGGCGGCATTATTCAAACGCTCTTTAACCGAGTTCCGAATATCGATAAAGCGATCATTTCCGTACATTGTCATGACGATTTAGGCATGTCGGTAGCCAACTCGATGGCGGCCATTCAAGCGGGAGCGCGTCAAGTAGAGGGAACCATTAATGGTATTGGCGAACGTGCGGGCAACTGCGCATTAGAAGAGATCGCTATGATCATCAAAACCCGTCAAGAGCATCTTGGGGTAACCACCGGCATTAAACATCATGAGATCAGCCGTACCAGCAAGCTCGTCAGCCAGCTTTGCAACATGCCGATTCAAAGCAACAAAGCGATTGTCGGAGCCAATGCCTTTAGCCACTCTTCGGGCATTCACCAAGATGGCATGTTGAAAAACAAAAACACCTACGAAATCATGACCCCCGAATCAATTGGCCTCAAAAACCAAGCACTGAACCTCACTAGCCGTAGTGGGCGTGCCGCGGTGAAAAGCCACATGGATTCAATGGGCTACAACGAGACCGAGTATAATTTGGATGCCTTATATGAAGATTTCTTGAAATTGGCAGATCGCAAAGGACAAGTGTTTGATTACGATTTAGAGGCATTAATGCATTTCTCTAATTTGCGTGAAGAAGATGACTTCTACAAACTCAATTATTTGAGTGTGCAATCTGGTAGCGTCATGGCCACCACCAGTATTAAATTACAGTGTGGTAGTGAAGAACGATGCGAAGCAGCGGTTGGTAATGGGCCAGTAGATGCACTGTATCAATGTATTTATCGCATTACTGGTTATGAGATTGTATTGGATAAATTTGATTTAACCGCTAAAGGCGAAGGTGAAGATGGGCTTGGCCAAGCAGATATTATCGCCAACTATAAAGGGCGTAAATATCACGGTACCGGCGTCTCAACCGACATTGTTGAAGCTTCCGGTCAAGCCTTGTTGCATGTTATCAATAGCATTCATCGTGCTAACCAAATTGATCAAATCAAGCAGAAGAAGAAAGTCGCAACTGTGTAGCGAACAATGATTACCGATATAAACAGGCGATAGCACCACAAGGTGACCTGCAGGTAAGCGGCAATTGATAGAAATATAAAGCAAAGACACAACTTAAAAATCAATAAGATAAAGGATTACCATGACAGACAAACATTACAAAATTGCCGTATTGCCCGGCGATGGTATCGGCCCTGAAGTGATGCTTCAAGCTCATAAAGTATTAGATGCAATTGAAAAGAAACATGGCATTCGATTTAGCCGCCAAGAACACGATGTCGGCGGTATTGCGATTGATAACCATGGTTGCCCGTTACCCCAAAGCACCTTAGATGCCTGTGAAGAAGCTGATGCGGTACTCTTTGGTTCTGTTGGCGGCCCCAAATGGGAACATCTGCCGCCAAACGAACAACCAGAACGTGGCGCTTTGCTACCGCTACGTAAGCACTTTCAGCTATTTTGTAATTTGCGCCCAGCGCAAATTCATCAAGGTTTAGCGGGCTTTTCACCTCTCCGAGCCGATATCTCTGCCCGCGGTTTTGATATTGTTGTAGTGCGCGAACTGACAGGGGGTATCTATTTTGGTCAACCTAAAGGCCGTGAAGGTGAAGGCGCTCATGAAAAAGCATTTGATACTGAGGTTTACCACCGTTTTGAAATTGAACGTATCGCACGAATCGCGTTTGAATCGGCTCGCTTACGCGCTAAAAAAGTCTGTTCCATCGACAAAGCTAATGTATTGCAAAGTTCTATACTTTGGCGGGAAGTCGTCACTGAGATTGCTAAAGACTACCCCGATGTCGCTCTTTCACACATGTATATCGATAATGCCACCATGCAACTTATCAAAGATCCCGCCCAGTTTGATGTGATGCTCTGCTCGAACATTTTTGGCGACATCCTTTCTGATGAATGCGCGATGATCACAGGCTCCATGGGTATGCTGCCATCAGCTAGCATAAATGAGAGTAAGTTTGGTTTGTACGAACCTGCGGGCGGTAGCGCGCCAGATATCGCAGGCAAAAACATCGCCAATCCAGTGGCGCAGATCCTTTCTGCTGCACTCATGCTGCGTTATAGCCTAGGTGAAGAGACGGCAGCACGTGATATTGAAAGCGCGGTTAGTCAAGCGCTTGCCGCAGGTGAATTAACTGCCGATCTTGCTGGCAATAAACCAGCACTCTCAACGGCTGCTATGGGCGATAAAATCGCAAGCTATATTTTGAATTCATAAATTTGAGAGTGGGACTACCCACTCCTCTTTAGCTCATTGAGCTCAAGGAAGAAGCAATGTCAAAAACCAAAACTCTTTACGATAAAATTTACGATGCCCATGTGGTGGCTGCCGTCGCCGGTGAAACCCCTATTTTATATATCGATCGCCATCTTGTGCATGAGGTAACCTCACCACAAGCCTTTGATGGACTGCGTGAAAAAGGACGCGTAGTGCGCCAAGTCAGCAAAACCTTTGCAACGATGGATCACAACGTTTCTACCACCACCAAAGACATCAATGCTTCTGGAGAAATGGCTCGCATTCAAATGCAAACGCTAGCCAAAAATTGCGCCGAATTTGGCGTAACCTTATATGATATTAATCATAAATATCAAGGTATTGTACATGTTATGGGACCTGAACTTAGCATTACATTACCAGGTATGACAATTGTCTGTGGTGATTCACATACCGCAACACATGGTGCTTTTGGCTCACTGGCATTTGGGATCGGCACTTCAGAAGTTGAACATGTACTGGCGACTCAAACTTTAAAACAGGGCCGCGCCAAAACAATGAAAATCGAAGTGCGGGGTAAAGTGGCGCCTGGTATCACCGCCAAAGATATCGTGCTAGCAATCATAGGCAAAACAACTGCAGCTGGAGGCACCGGTTATGTGGTTGAATTCTGTGGGCAAGCCATCCAAGATCTTTCCATGGAAGGTCGAATGACGGTATGTAACATGGCAATTGAACTGGGCGCAAAAGCCGGCTTGATTGCGCCAGATACAACCACGTTCAACTACATCAAAGGTCGTAAATTTGCTCCGCAAGGCAGTGATTGGGATGCTGCTGTCGAATATTGGCAAACCTTAAGAACCGATGATGATGCCCAGTTCGATGCCATCGTGACACTTGAAGCCAGTGAAATCAAACCGCAAGTGACTTGGGGTACCAACCCAGGCCAAGTGATTGCCGTCGATGAACCCATCCCATCACCTAGTCAGTTTGCCGATCCTGTTGAACGCAGCTCGGCAGAAAAAGCCCTTGCTTATATGGGACTTGAAGCCGGAAAAATGCTCTCCGATTATAAAGTCGATAAAGTGTTCGTCGGTTCATGCACTAACTCACGCATCGAAGATATACGCGCTGCGGCAGCGGTAGCCAAAGGTAAACAAGTTGCCTCTCATGTTCAAGCACTGATCGTGCCAGGCTCAGAGCAAGTCAAAGCACAAGCTGAAGCCGAAGGCTTAGATAAGATTTTTATTGAAGCTGGATTTGAATGGCGATTACCCGGTTGTTCAATGTGTTTAGCCATGAATAACGATCGCTTAGCGCCAGGAGAACGCTGCGCTTCGACTTCAAACCGTAACTTTGAAGGTCGTCAAGGTCGTGATGGCCGAACTCATCTAGTCAGCCCAGCGATGGCGGCTGCCGCTGCTATTGCAGGCCACTTTGTCGATATTCGTCAACTTTAATTCAAGGAGAACACCATGTCAGGATTTCAACAACATACCGGCTTAGTCGTTCCTCTTGATGCCGCTAATGTCGATACCGATGCGATTATCCCCAAGCAGTTTTTACAAAAGGTCAATCGCACTGGGTTTGGTAAGCATCTTTTTCATGATTGGCGCTTTTTAGATGATGCCGGTGAGACAGCCAATCCAGAATTTGTTATGAATCAGCCTCGCTATCAAGGAGCAAGTATCCTACTTGCCCGTGAAAACTTTGGTTGTGGCTCTTCTCGAGAGCACGCGCCATGGGCATTAGCTGATTACGGTATCAAAGTGATGATCGCCCCCAGTTTTGCCGATATTTTCTATGGAAATTCGATTAATAATCAAATGGTACCGGTGCAATTAACCGATCAGCAAGTAGATGAGCTATTTAACTATGTTCAGCACACTGAAGGAGCAACCATTAGTGTTGATCTACAAAGTTTAACCGTTTTAGCGAATGGCAAAACCTACGGTTTTGAAATTGACGACTTTCGGCGTCATTGTCTATTAAATGGTCTAGATAATATAGGCCTCACGCTGCAACATGAAAATAAAATCGCTGAATATGAAGCGAAAATACCGCGTTTTTTAGCTTAAACGACTCAACCTCTATTTGAATAAGGGCTGCCTAGGTGGCCCTTAGTTTTTAACTCCGTATTTATCTTCTCATTTAAACTACACTGTGTGCTTGCAGCATTCTGCTTTTTTGCCATTAAGGAATCTATGAAATATTTACTATCGCTTTTAACCTTATGCTGGTCATTATCAATCACTGCCGCACCCAAATCCGAACTATGGGACTATTGGGTTCAACATGATCAATTAAACTCGCAAGAGGTATCCCATCAAGCTTGGCAACAACTGCTTGATAGTTACTTATCTCGGCAAGGCATGCATACCATTTTCGATTACGCCAATCTACAAACCTATGATCAGGAGAAATTACAGGCTTACATTGATTCACTGACAACGCTGGATCCAAGAACGCTAAGTAAACAGCAGCAGTATCCTTACTGGGTCAACTTATATAATGCGCTCACCGTTAAAGTAATCATTGAGCATTATCCTATATCATCAATTACTAAGATCGGTGGCTGGTTTCGCTTTGGGCCTTGGAACATTCCCTTAATAGAGATCGCCAATCAAGAGTTAACCCTTAATGATATTGAACATCGGATTTTACGGCCTATCTGGCAAGATGCGAGAATTCATTATGTGGTCAATTGCGCTAGTCTTGGTTGCCCTAATCTTCAACCTGAAGCTTTTACTGCAGATAA
Organism: Vibrio sp.; assembly: GCA_007124475.1. GTDB lineage: Bacteria > Pseudomonadota > Gammaproteobacteria > Enterobacterales > Vibrionaceae > Vibrio. The sequence continues at coordinate 5,526 of SLFB01000315.1, forward strand.
TATGGAGCGTTTACTTGAACAGGCTGCTTATGAATTTATCAACAGCGATAAAGGCGTTAATATTCATAATCGACGTTTGACTCTATCTTCTATTTATCAATGGTACGCAGAGGATTTTGGTTCACACGATGAATTATTAGATCACCTTATTCGCTATCGCCCACAGCTAGCTGATGATGAGAGAATAAAGCGACGTTTTCACTATGAATATGATTGGCAATTAAATCGTAAATAGCAAAAAGCCTCTGTATTACTACAGAGGCTTTTTTAATAAGTACCTGGCGATGTTCTACTCTCACATGGGGAGACCCCACACTACCATCGACGCTGTTTCGTTTCACTTCTGAGTTCGGCATGGAATCAGGTGGGTCCAAAACGCTATGGTCGCCAAGTG
>SLFB01000039.1 GCA_007124475.1 Vibrio sp.
ACCGATGCCGATGCGGTTTATCTCGACTGGGGAACGCCAACTCAACATGCTTTACGTCAAGCAACCCCGAGTGAACTAGCAGGTTATCAATTTGACGAAGGGTCTATGGGGCCAAAAATTCAAGCATCTTGTGAATTTATTAAGCAAGGTGGCCGTCTGGTGGGTATTGGCGCACTGGAAGACGCATTAGCCATTTTAGAAGGCCAAGCGGGGACGAATATTATTCGTGAACATTAAACATTAGGTTTCAGGCTAGATGACAACCTCTCATCCGTCTAGGTTGTCACCACGTCAATCAGCAAAATACTCAGCGCTGGCGCAAATCATGCAAGCGCTCATCACGAGGATAACATCATGGCTTTTAATTTACGTAACCGTAACTTCCTAAAACTACTCGATTTCACCCCAAGAGAGATCCAACATTTATTAGATTTATCGATTGAACTGAAAAAAGCCAAATACAATGGTTATGAACAGCCTCGCCTAAAAGGTAAAAATATTGCCTTAATATTCGAAAAAACTTCCACTCGTACTCGCTGCGCGTTTGAAGTGGCGGCTTTTGATCAAGGGGCTCAAGTTTCTTACCTTGGTCCTTCTGGCTCGCAAATCGGCCACAAAGAGTCAATGAAAGATACCGCTCGAGTACTAGGACGCATGTACGATGGTATTGAGTACCGCGGTTTTGGCCAAGAGATTGTCGAAGAACTCGGACAGTACGCTGGTGTGCCAGTATGGAATGGGCTGACCGATGAGTTCCACCCAACACAAATTCTTGCTGACTTTATGACTATGCTCGAACATGGTCGTGGTAAAGCACTGCATGAAATCAAGTTTGCTTATTTAGGTGATGCACGTAACAACATGGGCAATTCGTTAATGGTTGGCGCGGCAAAAATGGGCATGGATATTCGCCTCGTTGCGCCAAAAGCATTTTGGCCAACAGAGTCATTGGTTGCCACCTGCCGTGCGATTGCGCAAGAAACAGGAGCAAAAATCACCCTAACTGAAGATGTACAAGAGGGCGTCATGGGTTGTGACTTCCTTTACACTGATGTGTGGGTCTCCATGGGTGAAGCTAAAGAAGCATGGGCTGAGCGCATCCAATTAATGCTGCCGTATCAAGTGAATATGGATGTGATTAAAGCCACGGGCAATCCACATGTCAAATTCATGCACTGTTTACCAGCCTTCCATGGTGAAGATACCACCGTCGGTAAAGAATTAGCCCAAGCGTACCCAGAGCTGAAACAAGGGGTGGAAGTTACCGATGACGTTATCGAATCTGAACATTCGATTGTTTTTGATGAAGCAGAGAACCGTATGCATACCATCAAAGCGGTTATGGTAGCCACTCTCGGCGACTGATCAACCGCCCTTTTTCTTCCTCTCACTGCATCACGGGCCATCACTGGCTCGTGATGTTATTACTCGATTACCCTGTTAAACAACCAACTAAACATCATATACCCAAACAACTTGGAGTTGCAGGTAGGCGGCAAGTGAGTGAGTCCCCATGAGCATAGATAAACTATGTGATTGTGGTGAACGAACGTCGCCAACACCTCCTGCAGCTTCAAGTAGGAAGGGTATAATTCAGTTTTTTATTTGGTGATCTTACGCAATAAGCGGCAAATAAATAAATGATATGCTCTGATTTAGTATGATATCCGTTAATCGTTGAACGAGGGCACGACTGTGAACCAAGCTATGGCGACTATTGATAATGATGAACGTTCATTAACAGCAGCCTGCAAGAGACTGCTACAACAACAGAGTTTCGCTAATCAACATGAGCTACGCGAGCGCTTAGTCGAACTGGGATTTGAAGGTGTCAGCCAATCCACTGTATCACGTTTACTCTCTCAACTTGGTGTGGTTAAAGTCCGTAATGCATGTGGTAAAAAAGTCTATTGCATCACGGTAGAAACCGCACCAGTCCATGTTGAATCCTCTATTGCATCCCAAATTGAATTTATTACTCATAACCAATCTGTGGTGGTGGTCAAGACTCATCCAGGCAGCGCTCAGTTAGTAGCTCGTTTGGTTGATATAGACCCACACAGTGAAATTATCGGTACCGTTGGCGGCAATGATACTGTGCTCGTGATCCCACGCGATGCCAATCATATTCAGGCTTGTGAACAAATTGTCAAAAATCGCTTGGGGGTGACTTAAGCCCTCCCTCAACACTGTATCTTCGAGCGGGTTGTCTATATAGTAACACCCATGGTGTTTTCGATGATGTAGTGATAATGCGTTTATTTGTTTCTTTGCTATTGCTGATCAGTACGGCAATCAGTACGCCAGCATTGGCTTCGTTTGCGGTAAATTCTTCATTTGATTTAAATGGCTCATCCCGCTTTGCTCCGGTAGAACAAGCGTTCCCGTTGTCTTTTTTCCAACAAGGGCAGCAAGTGTATTTAGATTGGCAGGTGAAACCTGGCTATTATCTCTACCAAACCAGTTTGAAGATTGAGACCGAAAATGCCCAGTTAGCTGACTATTCGTTACCCGAGGGTAAAGCCTATCACGATGAGTTTTTTGGTGATGTCTTCATTTATGACGCGCCACTGTCACTGCAACTACTGCTTCATCAAGCCCAGCCTGACGCCCGATTAATCGTCCAATATCAAGGATGTGCCGTTGAAGGATTTTGCTATCCGCCGATGACAAAGAGCTTCGACCTTGAAGCAATTAACGCTCAAATGGTCAATGACCTATCAGCAGATTCAGTAGCAACACCTCAAGTAAACTCGACCGCTGAGGTGAGTACAAAGCCAAAGCAAAGTAATGATCCTGTGTCACAACAAGATTCCTTAGCCAATCGCCTCGCCAATAACGCTTGGACGCCGCTACTATTTTTCTTGCTCGGTATTGGCTTGGCCTTTACGCCATGCGTACTGCCCATGTACCCCATTTTGACCAGTATCGTACTTGGTGGTGGCGTCATTTCGCAACGTCGCGCGCTGCTATTAAGTTTGGTTTATGTGCAAGGGATGGCGCTAACTTATACCTTACTAGGCTTAGTGGTGGCTTCTGCGGGTTTGCAATTTCAAGCCGCGTTACAACATCCTTATGTGTTGATCACCTTAAGTGTGCTATTCGTTGCCTTGGCCTTATCGATGTTCGGCTTGTACAGTTTACAACTGCCAAGTAGTGTACAAACTTGGTTAAGTGGCTTAAGCCAACGTCAACAAGGCGGGCGTCTTGGTGGAGTATTTATGATGGGAGCAATTTCAGGTTTAGTCTGCTCTCCTTGTACCACCGCGCCACTGTCCGGTGCTTTACTCTATGTAGCACAAAGTGGCGATTTAGTCACCGGCGGCGTAGCACTCTACGCATTAGCATTAGGCATGGGCATCCCCTTAATTGCTGTTGCTGTATTCGGTAATCAATTACTGCCCAAAGCTGGCGACTGGATGAATCGCATTAAGGTGTTATTTGGTTTTGTACTTCTTGCAGCGCCAATTTTCCTACTCGAGCGAATTTTACCCAGCTTATGGAGCACAGCGTTATGGTCAGCGTTAGGATTAAGCGCATTCGCTTGGTTATACCATGCGAAAAATAGCTTACCTTTTGCGGGCTGGAAACAAAGCCTAGTCGGGATTATCGCCGTTCTCGGTTTATTGTTCTCGGCGCAACCACTGCTCAATTATTGGTTCAATCCTAACCATCACAGTGCCCAGCAAGCGACCATTCAATTTCAAGCGATTAAAACCGTCGATCAACTAGAACAGGCATTACACCAAGCGAAAAGTGCTGGAAAGCCGGTGATGCTCGATTTTTACGCAGATTGGTGTGTGGCATGTAAAGAATTTGAGCGTTATACCTTCCATCAGCCCGCCGTTGAGCAAAAGCTGACAGACTTTGTATTATTGCAGGTGGATGTTACCCGTAGTGAGCCACAAGATTTTGAACTGCTCCAGCATTTACAAGTGCTTGGTTTGCCAACGATTGACTTTTGGGATCCACAAGGCAATCACCTACCACAAGCACGAATCACTGGCTTTATGGCTGAACACCCATTTCTAGCCCATTTAGACAGCTTCCGCCTATAAGGCCTGCGGCAGATACATCAATATCATCTTATCTGCCGCCTTTATTCTCTTCGTAAAATATCTCACGCTTTTTTGTGATGCCCCATACTATTGGTGACTATCCAAAACATTTCGTGAGTTGTCCAAACTCATTCTCATTAGGACAAAACCTGATAAATCAGCAGACTACGCCCCCATCTCATCCCCCGCACTCCTCCTGCAAACCGTGCCAGCCTTTACGCTTCTTCAACCTACCAAACGTGATAATGGTTCGTAGATGATGATGTTTTTCGAACTGAAAAAACTTTGCGAACATAGCTCACATTCTGTATAGCCTCTTTGTCCCTAGCATATCAAGCGAACTCATAACCTCACCGAGATGATGAAGCCACACTGCAACCTCATCATCAACAAAATTAAGATAAGGGACTAAACTCGTGAACAAACTGCACCTTTCACCATTAACCAAAGCTATGCTGCCTCTATTGGCAGGCAGCTTATTGGTTGGCTGTAATTCGTCATCGAAAGATGACATCGTCACCGAAACCCAAACTGTCACGGTATTTTATCAAGCGGATCCAGAACAATTTACTACCACCAGTGGTCATGACCCTTATCAACACCTCACGCTGCATGTCTGGAACGATGACAACTGCCAAGCTTACGGTGGCCAAGATACCGATTGGAACAATGGCCTGCTCCCAAATGGTATTGACGATAAATTCGGCGCTTTTTGGTACTTACCTTATACTCAACATAGTTCGCAATGTATTAATATCATCCCGCACATTGGCGATGTAAAACCGCTAGGTGAAAAGAATGCTACAGTTGATTTAACACAATTGAGTGAAGAGGCTCACGTCTATACTCAACAAGGAATCAGTGCGGTTTACCCTGAGTTAATTGCTAGAAGTGAGTTAAGGCAAGATACACTTCGTATTTATCTCAATAGCCAAGATGGTGACGAAAGCGATTTTACACTGCATGTTTGGAACGCCGGCGAATGCAGCAGTTACGACGCCAGAGACACCGATTGGCCGGGACTAAGCCCGACTGGATTTAGTAAAACCTATGGTGCTTATTGGGACTTACCCATTAACGACGATAAGAACTGTGTCAATCTCATTGCCAGTAACAATGGCAATGATCAAACCGAGACCTTAAAGTTTGAGTTTGCTCAACAAGGGGTGATTGGAGCGATTGGGATGCTATTTAAAGGTACCAATAAAATATTTTATCAACCGCTAGCCCGCTTACCCCAAAACCAAGTGAGCGTTGTGGGTGCCAGTGCTATATTTGCTGACGCTAAGACTGTATTAGTTGGCAATAAAGAAGCAACCTCAGTGACACTCTATCACTCAGCGCAAGGTGAGCTTAGTTTTGATTCCGCCAGTAAATCTGTAACTGGTTTTGATAACAAGTTCACCTCTAAGCTTCAAGGCACCAACGATTGGACATCGAGCAAACCTCATCTCAAAGATGACTTTGTTGGTTTTCGCTTTGACTATAGCGAAGAGCAATTGAAACAATTACTCAAAGGTCAGCTCTGGTTAGTCGCCAGTGATCAACAAGGGGTGATTCAAGCCACAGAAGTGCAACCCGCCAGTGCCTTGGATGCTCTCTATGCCGATGAAGCCGTCAAGTTACCATACGGCGCACTAACGAATGGTAATACAACCACTTTCCGGCTCTGGGCGCCAACCGCTCAATCCGTCAAGCTGATCCCTTATGGTGCTGATAAAAAAGCCCAAACGCCTATAAAAATGGAATTTGACGCTAAATCAGGCAGTTGGTCAGTAGAAGAGACAGCGCTAAAGCATGGCGATTTTTATCGCTATCAAGTAACGGTTTATCATCCAGC
>SLFB01000201.1 GCA_007124475.1 Vibrio sp.
CAGAAAGTAAACGTCTTGGTGTTAAGCGTTTCGGTGGTGAAGCTGTATTAGCAGGTAACATCATCGTTCGTCAACGTGGTACTAAGTTCCACGCTGGTAATAACGTTGGTATCGGTAAAGATCACACTCTTTTTGCTCTATCTGATGGTAAAGTGAAATTTGAAGTGAAAGGTCCTAAAAACCGTAAATTCGTTAGCATCGAAGCTGAATAAGTTTAGTTTCTCGCTGAATTTAAAAGCCCTGCCGTTAGGTGGGGTTTTTTATTTATCGGCAAAGTGCTTATAACCAGTGATCCCTTGCTAATGGGTCTACTTGTTATGTGTTCTAAAGTGGGAAAGGCGTGATCGTTTATCTCGTGATGATTTCTGCTAAAATTTATACCGTTAGTTAATAATGGTATTGCAACGCAAAGTGTGCGGAGTAACAAATGAAGTTCGTTGATGAAGCGGTAATAAAAGTTCAGGCTGGTGATGGCGGCAACGGTGTTGTCAGTTTCTGGCGTGAAAAATTCATCACTAAAGGTGGTCCTGATGGTGGTGATGGTGGTGATGGCGGTGATGTTTATATCTTAGCGGATGAAAACCTAAATACCTTGATTGATTACCGCTTTCAGCGTTTTTATGAAGCAGAGCGTGGCGAAAATGGTCGTGGCGCTAATTGTACTGGTAAGCGCGGTAAAGATAAGGTATTACGGGTTCCTGTTGGAACACGGGCGGTGGATATTCACACCAATGAGGTGATCGCTGAAGTTGCTGAGCATGGTAAGAAAATCATGATCGCCAAAGGGGGCTGGCATGGTTTAGGAAATGCTCGTTTTAAATCTTCAGTTAACCGTGCGCCACGTCAGAAAACTATGGGTACTAAAGGCGAACTTAGAGAAATTCGCTTAGAGCTACTTCTGTTAGCGGATGTCGGTATGTTGGGTTTGCCTAATGCGGGTAAATCAACCTTTATTCGTGCTGTTTCAGCGGCGAAGCCTAAAGTTGCAGATTATCCATTTACTACTTTAATCCCAAGCTTAGGTGTGGTTAGTGTCGTACCTGAAAAAAGTTTTGTGGTCGCTGATATTCCTGGCTTGATTGAAGGCGCTGCTGAGGGAGCCGGTTTAGGTATACGCTTTCTTAAGCATCTAGAGCGTTGTCGAGTGCTACTGCATATGATCGATATTATGCCGGTAGATCAAAGTGATCCAGTGCAAAATGCACTGACGATTCTTGATGAGCTGGAGCAATACAGTGAGAAATTGGCCAATAAACCACGCTGGTTAGTGTTCAATAAAACTGATCTAATGCCAGAAGAAGAAGCCAATGAAGTGATTCAAAATGTGCTTGATGCTTTAGGGTGGGAAGATCAATATTTCAAAATATCAGCCATTAACCGTCAAGGTACTAAAGAGTTGTGCATGAAGTTAGCGGATTTCATGGAAACCCTACCTCGTGAGCAAGAAGAAATCTCTGAAGAGCAAAAAGTCGAATTTATGTGGAATGATTACCATAAAGACGCGATGGCCGGTCAGCACGTTATCGACGAAGAAGACGATGACGATGATTGGGATGACGAAGAAGATGACGGTCATGTTATCTATGTTCGTGAGTAAGGCTCAGAAGTCTCAGTCCTTATAATAAAAAAGCCGCAATCCTGATTGCGGCTTTTTTATATCCTAAATCATATTGTTTAGACACATTTTGTTGCAAAATGGTGCTTTTGATTAGTCGCGAAAGTTAGGAATGGAAGCATGACATCCAAACAGAGGGCCGTGTCGCGTTTGATTGCTCAAGCAGGACAAATGTTATTAGCACATGGTGCAGAAAGTACCTTAGTGGGCGATATTATGCGCCGGATGGGGGTGGCATCCGGTATGGATGAGGTTGAAGTCTCTCTCTCAGCGAGCTCGTTAGTGGTCACGACGGTTTATCATCAGCATTGTATTACTACCGCTCGGCGTTGTGCCGATCGTGGTATTAACATGCGGGTTGTAACACAGATCCAGCGTATTTGTATTTTGATGGAGCGTGGTCTGTTAGATTTTTCTATGGCTCAGCACCGTTTGGAGCGTATTACCCCTGAGCGTTATAACCGCTGGTTAGTTTTGGTGATGGTCGGTTTATCCTGCTCGGCCTTCAGTCGCTTAGCCGGTGGTGATGGTATTGTGTTTGCTATGACCTTCATCGCTTCATCAGTGGGTATGTTGGTTCGTCAAGAAATAGCCCATCGTCAGTTTAATCCTTTGATTAACTTTGCCGCGACCGCCTTTGTGACCTCTTTGGTTTCAACTCAAGCGGTGATTTATCAGTTAGGCAATCAGCCAACCTTAGTGATGGCCTCTTCGGTATTAATGTTAGTACCTGGTTTTCCGTTAATTAATTCCGTATCAGATATGCTTAAAGGTTACATTAATATGGGGATTGCCCGATTTGTGATGGCCAGTTTACTCACTTTATCAACTAGTCTAGGGATTATCGCGGCGATGCGCATTACAGGAGTGTGGGGATGGTAGCGTTATTAAATGGAGATTTATTACTTGGTCTAGTAAATGATATGTTTTTTGCTGCTATTCCAGCGGTGGGGTTTGCATTAATTTTTAACGTGCCAGTGCCTGCTTTAAAATACTGTGCTTTAGGTGGCGCTATTGGTCATGGGTCACGCTATCTGATGTTGCATATTGGTATTCCGATTGAGTGGGCAAGTTTATTTGCTGCTGGGATTGTCGGCATGATTGGTGTGCAATGGTCACGACGTTTCTTAGCGCATCCTAAAGTCTTTACGGTTGCAGCGCTAATTCCTATGGTGCCTGGCGTTTTTGCCTATAAAGCCATGATTGCCATGGTGGAAATTCATCATACTGGCTTTAGTGTTGAGTTATTAGCGGCTTTAATTGAGAATTTCTTACAAGCGATGTTTATTATTGCTGGCTTAGCCGTTGGCTTAGCCATCCCAGGACTGCTATTCTATCGCCGCAAACCGATCGTTTAATCAGTATGACTTACTAGCAGGAACCCAAAGATGATCATCAGTATGATTGCCGCGATGGCAAGCGATAGAGTAATAGGGCAAGATAACCAAATGCCGTGGCATTTGCCGGCGGACTTTGTTTGGTTTAAACGTTGTACTATGGGTAAACCGGTGATTATGGGACGAAAAACCTATCAGTCCATTGGTCGTCCACTTCCTGGTCGGCATAATATCGTGATCAGCCGTGATCCTACATTGATCATCGATGGTGTGGATGTGGTTGCTTCTGTCGAAGCCGCTCTAGTCAAGGCGGGGGAGGTTGATGAAGTGATGATTATTGGTGGTGGTAGTATTTATGCCAAATGCCTTGCGCAAGCAGATAAACTTTATCTTACTTTCATTGATGCACAGTTAGCAGGTGATACTCACTTTCCTGATTGGGGAACGAATTGGCGTGAATGTTACCGTGAACATTATGCAGCCGATGACAAAAATATTTATGCAATGGACTTTGTTATTTTAGAACGTGAGACTGAAAAACCTAGAACCTAGAACCTAGAACCTAGAACCCAATGCCGGCTGTTGAAAGACTTGTTTATCTTCCCAGCGTAGCATGGTCAGCGAGCCGCCCCATACACAGCCGGTATCTAAGCCAATAACTGTATTACTGAAATAACCGTCTAATGCTGCCCAGTGGCCAAAAATGACGGTTTTCGGTAACTCAATTCGTTGTGGCACAGCAAACCAAGGCACCAATGGTTCCTGATTGATTTGATTAGGGGGAAGCTTACAAGCCATATCAAGTCGTCCATCGGGTAAACAAAAGCGCATGCGAGTTAAGCTGTTAATAATATAACGATAGCGTTCTATTCCGGCTAATTCAGCATGCCATGAGTCAGGTGAATTGGCGTACATATTACTCAGCAGCCATTGCCATTGGTCACTGCGTAAAACCGTTTCCACTTCTTGAGCCGCGCTACGTGCGGTAGCGAGATCCCATTGTGGTGATATACCTGCATGAGTGATAACAAACTCGGGGTGCTCTAACAGTAATGGCCATTGGCGAACCCATTGCAGTAATTCTTTTGCATCCGGTGCTGAAAATATCGCTGAGGTTTTGTCTTTATCTTTGATTGCTTTGATGCCAAGAGACACCGCGAGGAGATGTAAATCGTGATTACCCAGTACTGTTTTTGCCGCTGAACCGAGTTGGCGAATAAAGCGTAACGTTTCTAATGATTTTGGGCCTCTGGCCACTAGATCACCCGCTAGCCATAAGCTGTCATGTTCACTTTGGAAGTGAACTTGTTTGAGCAGTAGCTGTAGTTCATCCAAACAGCCTTGAATATCACCAACAATATAATTTGCCACAGGTGCTCCATCAATTAAGTACGTTAGGGACCGTTAATCGGAAAGGGGAAATTTCAACCCGGAAAGGCTCGCCATTGGCATTAAGCATGCCATAGTAGCCTTGCATAACGCCAAGAGGTGTTTCTAATGCAGTGCCACTGGTATAAGTGTACTCATCGTTAGCGGCAATAATAGGTTGCTCACCGACAACACCTTCCCCTTCAATCCGCATCTGTTTTCCATTAGCGTCAGTGACCAACCATGAGCGGGTCATTAGTTGTACAGTTTCTTCACTCAGGTTTCTAATGGTGATCAAATAAGCAAATACGAAGCGCTCAGCTTCTGGATGTGATTGTTCTGGGATATAGCGAGTTTGAACTTGTATCTTGATGCAAGGATGATCAATGTCCATAAATCCTCCAGATCCGGATAACTCAACAAGGACAAAATAGGATGGCAAATGCTGCCATCCTACACTGAGCTTATTTAAGCCGTTTGATTATGATGAGCATCCAGCCAGTTAGCCATAGCGACAAATTGCGCTAAGGTGAGATTTTCCGGCCGCAAGCTTGGGTCAATTGACAGGTGGCTAAATGTATCGTCATCTAGCAAGCCTTTATAGCAATTGCGTACGGTTTTACGGCGCTGGTTAAACCCTTCACGTACCACTCGATCTAACCATTTTAAGCTGGTTGTAGGATGAGGCAGTTCTTCATAAGGCTGTAAACGCACTACCGCTGAGTCAACTTTTGGCGGTGGGACAAAGGCCGTTGGCGGCACTTCCAATACAGGTACGACTTTGCAGTAATATTGTGCCATCACAGTCAAACGGCCGTAGGCTTTACTACCAGGCCCAGCAGAAAGACGATTCACCACTTCTTTTTGTAACATAAAGTGCATGTCTTGAATATCTTTATGATATTCAAAAAGATGAAACATGAGTGGCGTAGAGATGTTGTAAGGTAAGTTACCAAAAATACGCAGTTTATTATTGGGTTTAACCAGTTGCTGAAAATCGAAGCGCATGGCGTCGCCTTCATGGATGGTTAACTTATTGGCTAACTCCGGATGGTTACGTAAGCGCTCGGCGAGATCGCGGTCGAGTTCAATCACAGTGAACTTATCAACCTCTCGACCAACAGGTTCGGTGATGGCACCTAAACCAGGACCAATCTCAACCAGATTTTGTCCAGGACGAGGATTAATAGCGGATACGATACCATCGATAATGTATGGATCGTTCAAAAAGTTTTGACCAAAACGTTTACGCGCTTTGTGTCCTAAATGGACATCATTTCTCATAGTGTTCTCAAAGTTATTGCGTTTTTTTATTAACTAATTCGATGGCTTGCTCAAGGGCAGTAATAAAGCTGCCGACATCAGCACGACCAGTAGCTGCAAGATCAAGGGCAGTGCCATGATCGACAGAAGTGCGAATAAAAGGTAAACCTAAAGTAATATTCACTGAACGTCCAAAGCCTTTATATTTTAGTACAGGTAAAACTTGGTCGTGATACATTCCTAAAATAACGTCCGCTTTTTGCAAATATTTTTCGCTAAA
>SLFB01000147.1 GCA_007124475.1 Vibrio sp.
CAAGTCTCACATTCTGAATCGATCCAAAGCCTCACTGGTGAAGGCTTTAATGCTAAATATCTGGCCGATGTCTGTAACCTTTCTGCCGAGCAAGCTTGGCAACAAGAGCTGCAAAAAATCGCGGCGATGCAAAGCCGTCAACCGAGCAGTCCTGCGCCACTGAATGCGAAAATCACCATCGTCGATGGGGAGCAAGTGATTGCGTCTAATGCGGTGTCTGATGACGAGATGTGCCAGCAGTTTGAGGATTACATTATGCAGACTTACGGCTGTTAACGTTCACCCCACTCAATCAGGCTGTGGCAATACTTATTGCTCAGCCTGCTAATCAACATGTCGTTATAACATTAGATCAAGTAAGGCTTGTGAAAGGATCATTAAGCCAATTAGGCTGAAAATAATCCCACACAGTAAATCAATATAGCGGCTTGCGCGTTGCAATTTACGCTGTAAACGCTCAGTCGACAGCATCCACGCAAGCGAAGCAAACCACAGCAGTGAAAGGGTCCATAAAATCAATAGCGCGATCCCTTTACCCTGTAGTGACATGCTGGCAGGCACTAACGTTGACATCAAACTAATGAAAAATACCAACGCTTTAGGATTAAAAAGATTGGTCATTAAGCCTCGAGAAAAGGCTTGCCGTTTGTTATTTAATTGTCGCTCTGCACCTGGGCGCTGGGAGACAACCTCACTGTGTGTTTTCCAGTGTTGGATGATATGGCGAAGTGCGTTATAGCCGAGGTAGAGTAAGTAACTACCCCCAGCCACTTGAACCAATGCGAACAGCACAGGCTGTTGATGCACTAAATAGCTGACACCGGTTAAGCTCAGTAACGAGTGAACAAAGATACCGCAAGAAAGCCCGAGCGCAATATAAAGCCCAGTGTGACGGCCATAGCGAGTCGCATTTTGAATCACCAGCGCCATATCTGGCCCTGGGCTCATTAAAGCGATGAAATGGACACTGGCTAAGGTGATAAGTAAGCTGATTTCATTCATAGTCATGGCTCAAAAAAAGTAAAGGCAAGTAAGAGTGCCAGATTAACCAATATTGGGATTGTAAATTATTGACGTTTATCCAATCGCCGAAGGCGTGACGCCATAAGTCCATTTAAAGGCTTTGGTAAAATGAGCTTGATCGTAAAAACCGACTCGATGGGCGACTTCCGTTCCAGCAAGGCCACTTCTTATCAGTTTCAGGCCTTGTTCTAAACGTAATCGAGTAAACCAAGCGTAGGGGGTCATCCCCATTTGGGCTTTAAAATGACGTTGAAATTGAGTTGGACTAAGCTGACAAAGCTGGGCCAGTTGAGCCAATTGTACCGGTTGATCGAGATTGGCGATAAGAAACTCTTTCAGCGTCGCGATGGTTTGTACGCCAAGCGGAATCGCCGCTTTCTCTTTCGCTATACTATAGCGATGTAGTAGCGTCGCAAGCCCCTCGTAGGGGAGGCAATCTTGCTCTAGCTGGCTTAGGTTTGCTACACGCAAGCGCTGATGAAGCAGAGATAGTTGCTGAAAAATCGAGCGATCATCAACAATGACGCGATTAAAATTAACCATAGTATGAGAGCGGTTCAAGGCTACATGTTCACTAAACCATTGTGGACTGATTGATAACACTCTGACTTGATAACCCGACTCAAAGATCGATTGCCCATCGTGAAGTTCATCCGGCGGCATAATGACGATTTGGCCGTCTCCTACCTGATGTTGACAACCACGGTAAACAAATTTCTGTTGGCCGCTGGTGATTAAACCGATATGAAAATCGAGATGATAGTGACGTTGAAAAGCAAACTTTTTATAGTCAGCTTCAATGAGATTAATCGCTTGATGCGGTGTTGAATAATACCGAATCGTTTCCATGTGAGCTTAGTGGTATGAGAATCGATACCACTAAGCTTAATCGTTAGCCATTACCTTGTCTTGTAAAAAACGATCACTTCTTACCTGTGACTATCAGAGTAAGGGAAATGGTCAAGATAGGTAACCAAAGTCCTCAAACCATAGTTACATTATTGATGTGATTACTATCACTTACAGCCAGTCATGAACGCTTTAGTATGTGCAGCAACCTTTTCTCTGTCGGTGATTGGAATGAAGTAATGTGAATCGATGGATTTGCATGGACTGGATTTGCATGGACAGTCACTTTATGGTGTGAATAATGAAAATAACTCGACTTGCTCCGACCGCTTTACTGCTCAGCAGCGCACTGCTGCTGGGCTGTACTCAGGATATAAATACCATGGCAACACCTGAAAAAACGCTTAAAATTGCTACCTATAATCTGTCTTTTGACCGTAACACCTTTGCACAACTGGTGACTGAAATGCAGGTGGAACCTGCGCGGCAACAAACTTTGGTTGCCGCTTACTTAGCGGACAAGATTGATCAAAAAGATAAAAAACTAGCGCAAAACATTATCCAGATCCGCAATGTCGCGGCGGTTATTCAACATAATCGTCCTGATGTATTAATGATGGCGGAATTCAATAATGATGGCACGGGCGAAGATACTTCGGCGCTGATCGGCTTTCAAAATAATTATTTGTCTGTCGCGCAAAGCCGACAAGGGGCGGGAGGCGAGCCAGATCTAGCGCCAATTTATTATCCGTTCGCTAAAGCTTACGCCACTAATACCGGGCTATTGAGTGAGTTTGATTTAGATAACAATGGTCAAAAAGGTCAGTTGCCGGGCGATGCTTGGGGATTTGGTTTTTATCACGGCCAATATGCGTTTGCTTTATTGTCAATGTACCCCATTGATGCGAGTCAAACTCGCACTTTCCAGCACTTTAAATGGAAAGATATGCCCAATGCTGATATTCCTACCATTACTATTTGTGATGGTTCACAAAAGATCCCTCAGGGCATGGTGTGCGGTGACCCTTGGTATAGTGATGCAGAGTGGCAACAGGTACGTTTATCGTCTAAAAACCATGTTGATGCGCCGATTATTATCCCAACGGCCAATGGGGAGCAAGTGATCCATTTACTGATGTCTCACCCAACGCCACCGGTCTTTGACCCTGGTAAAAATCAACAACAAAACGCTGCAGAAGTGCAATTTTGGCACCATTACATACAAAATCAGCCCTATTTTTATGATGATGCGGGTAAAACTGGCGGATTAGCCAATAATGCGAAGTTTGTCATCATGGGCGATTTAAACCTCGATCCCGTTGCTGGCGATGGGCTTAGTGATGTGATGCAAGCACTGCATCGCGATCCGCTCCTCAATCAAAACGTGACTCAAGGGACGCTTTACCCAACCAGCCTTGGTGCCGCTGAATTTGCCGCTCAGCAATCATCCACTCATCCCTATCCACAGCGGATCACCTCTACCTTTGGCTTGGCTGTGGATTACGCTCTACCCTCAGCAAACTTAACGGTGATTGATTCTGGCGTTTATTGGCCAGCGTCTGATCAGGCGGGGTATCGATTAATGAATGACTCGCGTTTGGGGCGTTATGGCGATGGCAAAGATGTCTCTTCCGATCATCGCCTACTATGGGTTGAAGTGAAGTTATAGAGTATCCCAGTTATTTGCGGGATAAGAAAAGAGGCTCTATTTAGAGCCTCTATCACGCAAGTTTAACCAACCGCAGGAAAATCTAAGATGCTGGTAGCGACGGAGAAATAGATAATAACCCCGACCGCATCGGCAATGGTGGTGACTAGCGGCGCACTGGCCGATGCCGGATCAAACTTAAGTTTGCTGAGAATAAATGGCAGTGACATCCCCACCAGCGATCCAACTACGACCACAATTTGCATAGTTAACGCTACCACTAAGGCAATTTCTGGACCTCCGCGCCATAAGCCAAGCAGCGAGACTGCAATCGCCATAGTGACACCCAGTAAACCGGCGATAAATAGCTCTTTCGCCAGCATTTTAGCCCAGTCTTTACCAATGACTTCGCCAGTAGCAATCGCACGGACCATCAGCGTCGCCGATTGCGCCCCCGCATTACCACTACTACCAATCAGCAGGGGTAAGAAGAAGACCAGCGCAACATAAGCTTGAATCGTATCTTCAAAATAAGCAATGCCCGCTCCAGAGAATAAGTTACCAAAGACCAATAGCACCAACCAAAATACGCGCTTACGGTACATTAAGCCGACGGACGCGTCTTTGAGGTTACCGGAGAAGTCAACTGCGGCCGATTTGTGAATCGAACGATCTGCTTCCTCTTCTGCAACGTCCATTGCATCATCATAGGTAACAATACCGACCATGCGATTTTGTTGATCCAATACCGGAAGAGCGAGTAAGTCATATTTACTGATCGCTTGCGCGGCCACATTTTGCGCTTCATCCACCCGTACAAAGATCAGCACTTGGGTCATGATTTTGCCGACCGTTAAACTGGGCTCGGAGATCATTAAATCACGTAGTGAAACCGTACCTTGCAAACGCATTTGTTCATCAACCACATACGCTTGATAAATGGTTTCCCGCTCACTGGCGATTTTCCTTAGTTGATTAATGGCTTCTTCAACGGTTTGCTGCGCATCTAGAGTCGCAAAGTCCGAGGTCATTAATGCGCCGACACTCTCTTCTGGATAAGAGACTAAGCGCTCAATGTCGCGACGATCTTCATCGTCCATTTGTTGCAACACTTGATGCTGAAATTCTGGCTCTAATTGGGTCAGTAAATCGGCTCGCTCATCGTGAGGCATTAACTCAGTGATTTGTGCTAGTTCTTGTGCGTCTAGCGCTTCAGCCAATTTTTCTTGCCAACGTAATGAGAAGTAACCAAAGAGCGCGGCTTGCTGCTCAACCGTCAGTAGTAACAATAAATCGCTAGCTTCACGAGGTGATAAACGTTGAGTTTCTAGTAGTTCGGTTAACGCATCAGCGCAATCAGCGAAAGGATGATCTTCAATAAAGCGTTGTATTGCTTCGCTATCTTGGCTAGCGTGTAACGCCATGAAGTCTTGGGTCATGATAGTGATTGACATGGTACTAATCCCTTAATGCTTCCAAAAACGTACAAAACGTTTCCAGCCAGATGAAACTTCAGCAACATTAGACTCGCTAAGTTCAAGTTGACGACGGATAATACTGCGCGCGGTGTTAAGCTCCAAAACGCCAACAACACGGTGACGGCTATCTAATACGGGTAAAATAGGCCACTGGCTTTTTCTTAGCTGTAGTGCTGCTGGGTAATCTTCTGTTAAAGCAAATACATAGTGATTCACCCCTTGAACTAGGCTACTCACCGGTTGGGTTTTATCAGCGCATAACAAACGGCTAATAGAGACTAAACCTTGATATTCCCCAAGATGATTGATAAGAGCAATCACATGCACAGAAGAAGAAAACAACGGGCTCGCTTTGAGCATGGTGATGACTTCTTCTACTTGTAATTGATCACTAACACAGAAACACTCACGTTTAACGTGGCTTAAGACTGCACGTTGAGCGGGAGTACGAGCTTTTTTTACATCTGCGATGTACTGTGTACGAAAAACTGTCATCTTTGTCTCTCCTGAGTTGGGCTCAGGACAAAGAAACCTGGTGCTAAAATGGCAATTTTTAAGCACGCCGAAAGGCTGAGCAAAAAAACTCATTTCTAAAGCACGACGTGTCGGCTCACGGTATGTGGGCATCAGTCATAGGTTACGTCAGGCATATAAGCCTATTAACGCAAAGTATTAACGTATGGAATTAACGATGGAAGGAAAGAGTTCGATTTGCCAGGGATTCTTGAACCTGACAATAGCTAAAGAGAATTTAGCGACAGGCTAGCAAGAAACCGTTGGTGTTTTCGAACCATCGAAAAGACCATACTGTGATATTCGACTACTCGACGAGTCCATAGGTTTCTATTGTACCTCGATA
>SLFB01000242.1 GCA_007124475.1 Vibrio sp.
ATTCAGCAATTAGCACGTCAACAACAGTAATCAATAATATCCCCTTCCGACTTGAAGCTGCAGGGGTGTTGGCTACGTACGTTCGCCCCAATCATAGAGTCTATCTATGCTCATGGGGAGTATGAGAGCCATTCGTGGCTCTCACCACAGGCCAGCCTACGGCTGTTCAAATTTGTTCCAGACAAATTTGTTACTCACTTGCCGCCTACCTGCAACTCCAAGTGGTTTGGGTATACGACCTATATTAGAAATAAAAAGCCCAGGATTTTCCTGGGCTTTTTATTTCTAATAGCTAGGGTCTGTTTGTCTCGAACAAAATTTAACCGCGAAAGATAAACAGACTCGAAGTGCTTGGCTATAGGCTCAGAGCGTCACCGTAGGAAATCTTCGATTTTACTACCAGTAATGGTTGAGATACTTTTAAATAAGTAAATCAATGCCCCCATCATAATAATGGTCACTGGAATGGCGATAACGGGGAAACTCAATGCCGTCATTTTGCCAATTTCTTCATTGAATGCTTCCGTACCCGCTGGACTGGTGACAATCCATTTCGCCAGAACGTAATTTAATACCGTGGAAAGCAAAAATGAAAAAGCAATAATGTAAGAGCAAACTTTGATTTTACTTTCAAACTCTGCTTGATTATCGGCTTTTGCCAACGCTTGATTAAGCTTTTCATTATCGACAATATCATCATTGAGTAGCATCTTTTTGACGATGGGGTAGCCGGTGATATTGCTGACCAGAATGGCGATAAAGAGGATCCCTGGGATAGCCGCTTCTTTAATCGCGATATAGGCGGGGTCTAATTGCAGTAAACCAATTCCACCGGTTAAAAGGACGCTAATTAGGCCCAGAGCCGAATACA
The DNA here is from genome assembly GCA_007124475.1 of Vibrio sp. Taxonomy (GTDB): domain Bacteria; phylum Pseudomonadota; class Gammaproteobacteria; order Enterobacterales; family Vibrionaceae; genus Vibrio. Next base: position 872 of record SLFB01000242.1, read on the forward strand.
AGTTGATTTTTTTCTCTTGCATGAAGCTTACGATGCCGTAACTCAATGGAAAGGCGAGTGCAACAATTAACGCCCAGGTTGGCCCTAGGCTATTTTCACCACTCATCTTACTAAGAATAACGACAGGGATAATAATGTTCAGTAACAGGTTACTGAGTAAACTCTTGTTTTTATTTGACTTCATTGTAAATAATTCCTACTTGCAGAAAGCAAAGTATACTAATGCTTTCCACTAACGCAATACTACCCATCGCCTCAAGTTGCGATCAATTGTAAGTAGTCGTCTCATCCTGATGTCTAACTTGCAATTGCAGCGCAGTGCTTTGATCTGCCGGCGATCTGCAGCAGTAATGGACTAGGTGATATTCTCTGCCATTTCAATCTCAAGTCATCTTAATTATCGTGATTGCACAAAAATAAGTTGCCAGTGGCGCTTGTTGGGTATAGTGTTATATTTGTGTATAACACTATATCGGTATGAAAGTATGACAGAGTGGCAAGATAACCAGCCTATTTTTCGTCAATTAGCCGACAAGATCATGGAACAGATCTTACAAGGGGTTTGGCAAGAAGATAGTGCCTTACCATCGGTGAGAATGGTGGCTGCTGAGCTTAAAATTAATCATTTAACCGTGATGAAGGGCTATCAACTTTTGGTCGATGAAGGACTGGTTGAAAAGCGTAGAGGGCAGGGCATGTATGTTGCTAAAGGTGCCCTTGAACAGTTAAAACAGCGTCAGAAACAACACTTCCTACAGCAGCAGCTTCCAGCAATTGCTCATACTCTAAGCGTGTTAGAGATGCCATTAGATGATTTTATTAGCCAATTGAAACGGCATATTGAAGGTGAACAATGAATCCACTAATCGAAGCTAAACAGGTTTCTAAACAGTATTCTAAAAAAGCAGCAGCGTTGCATGAGGTGAGTTTTACGCTTCATGCTGGGCAAGTGTTGGGTATTTTGGGGCACAACGGTGCGGGCAAATCCACCCTAATCAACGCATTGCTAGGGGCTCACTATTATCAAGGTGATATTGCTATTAATGGCTTGCATCCGATTGCCGACCATCCCAAGGTGATGCAAATGCTAGCTTACATCTCAGATGTGAATGTTCTTCCTGATTGGATGACGGTGAAGCAATTATTACGTTATACGGCTGGTGTCCATCCGAGCTTTTGTTTAACCAAAGCCCATGCCGTGCTAGCAGCGACCAATATTGATCTCTCTAGTAAAGTCCGAACTCTTTCTAAAGGCATGAAGGTTCAACTTCATTTAGCCTTAGTGATTGCCACTGATACGCAGGTTCTGATTTTGGATGAGCCGACTCTGGGGCTCGATCTGATGTATCGCGACACGTTTTATCGGCACTTATTAGAGTGGTTTCATGATGGAGAGCGAGCATTAATTATTGCCAGTCATGAAGTAGCAGAAATTGAACATTTACTGACCGATGTACTGATTTTAAAACAAGGTAAAGTCATTTTCCAAGATTCCATGGATAATCTGACACAGAACTATTGCCTTTTAGAGACCACCTCGATCTCTACCCATGAGATAGAGCGATTCAATCCGTTGCGTTCGCAAGTCGGGCTAGGGACAACCAAGTGGTTACTCAGCACTGAGCATCGAGATGAGCTGCAAGCGTTCGGAACGCTACATAATATTAAATTGACAGACTTATTTCTTGCTCTACAACAGGAGAAAGCATAATGCATGCAAGTCTATATATGCTTGAAAAAGAGCTAATTGAAAATAAAAGTGTGACGAGAATTCCTCTATTTTTATTTATTTGTGGAGTATTACTTTTTATAGCTTTATTAATAAATGTATCGCTGGGTACTAATCTAGTACTTGAAGTGGAACATTCAAGTAATTTTGATCAAGTGGATGTTTCTGCTGTTGATAGCTTTAATCATTTTATTGTCATGATTATTTCTTTTGTATCGTTGATGTTAAGTTTTTTGTATTTCCCAAGAACTTTCCGTAAAGAACGCAAAGAAGGCAGTGCTATGTTTTGGCGTAGTATGCCAGTATCAAACACTTTAGTTCATATGGTGAAATTGGTGTTTGGTTTATTTGTGATACCCGTTATCTGTTCTTTTTTGGTTGTTTTTGCTGATATTTTTCTTTGGGTGCTTAATATTGTCACCGATGAGCGTTTTGGGTTTTTATTTGCCCAACGCTCTTTCTGGTACGCGCTACAGCATGGTTTATCCTATATTGGTTTAATGTGGTTAGTTGGTTTATGGTTAATCCCATTAGCTTGTTTTACTCTATTTGTTTCGCAAATATTTAGCTCTCCAATATTAGTTATTATAATCGGTAGTTTTACGTTAAAGTGGTTATCGATTGCGATGTTTGAGTCGTATCTTATTAGCAATTTTATTAACGCTATTTTTAATTTTCCGCTAGAATTAATCGCGACTTCGAGCTTGTCCAATGTTACTACTGAGCTTGGAGCTGGCAATATACTGGCTTATCTGCTGATTGGTATCATGAGTTACTGGGCGAGTTATCGGATGTATCGCACCAATGAAGTTTCATTGGCCGCGATATGGAGCAAATAAGTAACAAATAAATATACCCATTCAACTTGAAAGACGGTGGTGTGGCTACACATGTTTACCCCATGCTCCATTTGCATAGTTTATTTATGCCTCATGGGGATAAACAGCTTACTACCTGCAATGCCAAGTAGTTTGGGTCACAGGTGATGATAAGGGTTTGTTCCTCGTCATTTTGTGGTTGATCTTGTTATTTGATTTGGATACATCACTTCTACTGGTAGGGCTGTGATATCTACTGCAACGCGAGTAGTTTTGATATAAAAGTTAAAAAGTATAAAAGTAATGACAGGAGAGGAATGTGAGTAGTGATAACGGTGGGATTCCTCGCCCAAGTGGCAAGGTTAACCCTATAGATACTGACTATACAGTTGGTCAAGATAATGTCGTGTTATCAGTAGGACCTTTTGGTTTAGACATTCATAACCGAGTGTTTGCTGTCTCAGGATTAGCTGTCGTAATTTTTGTCTTTATGACGCTGATTTTCCGTGAGCAAGTAGAACCTATCTTTTTACATATGCGTGGTTGGCTCACTGCGCACTTAGACTGGTTTTTTATGTTATCGGCGAACATTTTTGTACTTGTGTGCTTAGGTTTGATTGTCTCACCATTAGGCCGAGTTCGTATCGGTGGTACTGACGCGGTGCCTGACTATTCTTACGCAGGTTGGCTAGCCATGCTATTTGCTGCAGGAATGGGAATTGGGTTGGTGTTCTTTGGTGTATCAGAGCCAATGTCGCATTTTAGTAGTTCCTTATCAGGTGCAGCTATCGAAGATGGCTTACGTACCGACTGGGCACCACTGGGCGGCGCAATGGGAGATACTGAAGCGGCTCGTCGATTAGGTATGGCAGCAACGATTTACCACTGGGCGCTGCATCCATGGGCTATTTATGCATTACTTGCCTTAGGGTTAGCTATTTTCTCATTTAATAAGGGATTACCACTAACAATGCGTTCAATTTTTTATCCGCTCTTTGGTGAGCGGGTATGGGGTTGGACTGGTCACGTGATCGATATTTTAGCCGTGGTAGCAACCGTATTTGGTTTAGCGACATCGCTTGGTTATGGAGCTTCTCAAGCGGCAACTGGACTCAATTATTTATTTGATGTACCACTGACCGATACCACACAGGTGGTTTTGATCATTGTTATCACAGCGTTAGCATTGATTTCAGTGATCGCTGGGCTAGATAGTGGCGTTAAACGTTTATCGGAAATCAATATGGGTCTGGCAGCGTTATTGCTGCTGTTTATTGTGGTTGTTGGACCAACGTTAGCGATTTTAACGGGTTTTTTCGATAACCTTTTAGCCTATGTGACTTATCTACCTGAATTAGCCATGCCATTTGGTCGCGAAGATGTGAATTATTCACAAGGTTGGACGGCGTTTTACTGGGCGTGGTGGATTTCTTGGTCACCATTTGTCGGTATGTTTATTGCGCGAGTATCGCGTGGCCGTACGGTACGTGAGTTTATTATTTGTGTGTTGTTGATCCCGTCAACGGTCTGTGCTTTTTGGATGACCGCTTTCGGTGGTACGGCGATTAGTCAATACGCTAATGATGGTTATCAGGCCGTAATGGGGGCGGAACTGCCCGTTAAGTTATTTGCGATGCTAGATGCTATGCCTTTGGCAAGTATTACATCGGTGATCGGGATTATTTTAGTTGTCGTCTTTTTTATTACTTCTTCAGATTCTGGCTCATTAGTGATTGATACGATTGCCGCTGGAGGAAAAGTAAATGCACCAACACCACAGCGTATCTTCTGGTGTACCTTTGAAGGGTTAGTCGCTATTGCATTAATGCTAGGTGGCGGGTTAGCGGCAGCGCAGGCGATGGCGGTCACAACCGGTTTCCCATTTACTATTGTCTTACTGGTGGCGACGGTGTCACTGATCAAGGGATTAATGAGCGAACCTAGAAAAGCTAAAGTCAAATAAAGAGCCAATAATGGTATATATCTAAAGTCGGACGGATTCCGTTGTTTCTTGATAAAAAAAGCCCTAACAGAGCGTTAGGGCTTTTTATTGTTCGACCGAAAGTTAACGAATCAAAAGTAGTGGAACGTTGGATTCAATGATGATTTTTGTGGTGTTGCTACCTACAAAAAACTGACGCAGTTTTGAGTGACCATAAGCGCCCATCACAATCATTCCCAACTGATGATGCTGTTGATAATCGAGAATCGCGCGGTGCACGTCACCAGTTAAGCTGGCTTCTACCACATTGACGCCATGAGTGCGCAACTTTTCCGCTGCGCTAGCAAACGCGGTCGCTTTTTCATCTGAGTCTTCGACCATCACTAAGTGACAAGTCAGCCCTTTGAGTAGCGGAGTATTGATCGCTTTTTCAACCAGCTTTTGGCTCACTTCACTGCCATCAAACGCTA
>SLFB01000012.1 GCA_007124475.1 Vibrio sp.
AAAAATTGTTCCTCCTTAGCTCAGTTGGTAGAGCGACGGACTGTTAATCCGCAGGTCGCTGGTTCGAGCCCAGCAGGAGGAGCCACTTTTCTAAGCCCAGTCATTGACTGGGCTTTTTTTATGACCTTTTTTACAACGATACCCAAACCACTTACCGTTGCAGGTGGACGGCAAGTAGGAAGGGTCATATTAAGTCATAAAATAAAAGGCTTACCTTTACTAAGATAAACCTTTCTATACTCAAATAACGGAGAGTTTCAGCTAGGCGCTAAGTGAATGAATCCCCATAAACAAACGCGATTATCACTTAAACCCCTGCTCTTTCTTTATCAAATCATAAGCGTGCTGAATTTCTTGTGATTTTTCCTTGGCCATATTCATCATCTCTGGCGGCAACCCTTTTGCCATTAACTTATCGGGATGATGCTCATTCATTAATTTACGATAAGCTCGCTTAATAGTTTGCGTATCAGCATCAGAATTAACCCCTAGTACTGAAAAAGCATCCGCTAATCGATCTCGAGTCGTGGTCTGTTGCCATTGCCCAGAATGAGAAGACTTTTCCTGTTGCCCCGAAAAACCACCAGATTGCTGAAAACGAAACGCGGCTTCTTGCATGCGCAAGCGGCGCTCCAACTGCTCGGCAGAAAACCCGAGTCCTTGTGCTACCTTATGTAAGATTTGTCGCTCACTAGGATGAATATCACCGTCGGCAAAAGCGGCTGAGATTTGTAGCTCAAGAAAGAATTGCATCAAATCAAAACGACCACCAGTAAAGAAACGGACGTTTTCTAACGTTTGCTGCAGTGGGAAATCGGTCTGTTTACCCTCTCGAAAAGCATCTTGCGCAGCGCGACGTTGCTCGCCGTGCAAATTCATTCGATCCATCATGATACTGGCAAGTTTAATTTCCTGCTCAGTTACCTGCCCTTTCGCTTTGGCCACATGCCCCATCACCGCAAAAGCTGATTTAAAAAACTCTTCTTGCCTTTCTGATTGTGAAGGACCAGATTGAAACGCCGCTGAAGAAAAAGCCGTTTGGTTCCGGGAGCGAGCCTTATCAAATTGATGACCAATAAAAAGGCCAAAAAAAGCGCCTAATGGGCCACCTAATAGCAAGCCAAAAAAGCCGCCAAGAATTTTGCCAAAAATATGCATTATGAACTCTCAATATGTGAATTTTTCAGGTGTGCGGTGGTCTGATAGTGCTGGGAGCGTTATTTTCCTTTATGATAAGCAGGTATGTATCGACTTATCATATTTGAAGTCACCATTAACCGATCTACAGGATAGTACAACTCGATGTCACGTTTTTCCCGCACATTTTTAGCTGCTTCAATCAGTACCGCACTCTTCGCACCGCAGATTCAAGCTGACGCAACCGTGGATAACAGTGCACAGAATCCGTTAACACTTGATCAATGCTTAATTAATCCATCACAGTTAGACGATCCAAATTCACAGCCTATCAATGTCGAAGCGGATAAGCTAGAAGCAATTCGAGGTCAATCGGCGACTTATTCGGGTAACGTTGTGGTTCAACAGGGGCAAAGACAAATTCGAGCTAACCAAGTTACTCTACAACAGCCTGATAATATTGTCTTGGCTGAAGGAGATGTCATATTCCGAGATGGTCAAGTGAAAGCACAATCGGAGCGAGTGACTAATCAGCTCAATCTCGATCAAATTACGCTAGAAAATACCCAATATCAATTTCTCTGCCAGCCGATTCGTGGCCATGCCGCCTATGTGGCGAAGACAGGTAAAGCCATTTATCAAGTAGAAGATGGCTTTATCACCTCATGCCCAGCCGGTGATAATGCCTGGCGGCTACGCGCTTCCAGCATTGACGTTGACCAAGATGCCGAACAAGCCACTTTTTATAATCCTCGCTTAGAAATCCAAAATATACCGGTATTCTATTTACCCTACCTAACCGTACCGATTGGGGATACGCGTAAGACCGGTTTTCTATATCCGGATGTTTCCTATGGCTCACGAGATGGCTACGAGCTCTCAGTGCCTTTTTATTGGAACCTAGCCCCCAATTACGACTTAGAAACCACCCTGCGCCATATGGAAAATCGTGGTACACAGATGAACGCGGTATTTCGTTATTTGACTGAATTTGGCCAAGGCAGTATTAAGGGCGAGTTTTTACCCGAAGATGAGTTGCACCTAGATCAAGGTCGTCGCTGGGGCTATCAATACCGCCATGAGGGTATTTTCCAACAAGCTTGGAAGTTTGAAGTTGATTATTCGCGCGTTAGTGACATCGAATACTTTTCTGATTTAAGTTCGGGGATCGGTAATCGAGAAGAAGGTCAGTTAATGCAACAGGCTAGAGTTACTTATCGAAGTCCTAGTTGGGATACCTCAATCTTAGTCAGAGATTTTCAGGTACTAACGGGTGGCGATAATCTCCCTTATCGATTAATGCCACAAGTCGGCTTCAATTATTATTCGCCTGAACTGCTGCGTTATCTTGACTTAGATATAAAAAGTCATGTGGCTCGCTTTGAAACCGACTCTAAACTTAAGCCCTCTGCAACTCGCGCCCATATTGAACCAGGCGTTAGCATCCCGCTAGGTAATACTTGGGGTACCTGGACCACGGAAGCCAGAGTCTTAGCCACTTACTATCAACAAGATTTATCCAATATTGCGGGCAGTGAATATGCCTATCTTGAAGAAAGTGTTTCTCGGGTGATTCCAGAGTTTAGAACTCATGCGGGGATTGTGCTCGAACGTGATACCACACTGTTTAATGGTTACACTCAAACCCTTGAGCCACAGTTGCAATATTTGTACGTGCCGAAAGAGAATCAGCAAAATATTGGTTTATACGACAGTACCTTATTGCAAACGGATTATTATGGTTTGTTTCGTAGCCGTAAATACAGCAGCATAGACAGAATATCGGCAGCTAACCAAATTAGTTATGGCGCATCAACACGATTTTTTGATGACCAATTTAAAGAGCGACTCAATATCGCCTTTGGCCAAATTTTTTATTTGGATAAAAGCTTAAAATCAACCACTGGTGGTGTTCAAGAGCAGGACATAGAATCCAACTACTCCGCTTGGGCAGTAGAAATGGATTTCAACTATGATGATTTTATTTTTTACCATGCCGGCATTCAGTACGATATTGATAGCAGTGCCATGCAGTTAGCCAATAGTACTTTGGAATATCGTTTTCAAGGTGGTTACCTACAAACCAATTATCGCTATGTGACTAAAGAATATATTGAAGATACGGTTGGTGATAGCATTCCGGTGAACAGCATCACTAAACAAGGAATCTCGCAACTGGGTTTACTTGGTCGCTATCAAGTGTCGCCTAAATGGCAAATATCTGGACAATATTTTCACGATACCACCACGAATAAGGCACTCGAGTGGTTAGTCGGCCTACGCTACCAATCCGATTGTTGGTATATGGGCTTTACCTATAGCAACCAACTAAAAGAGTGGCAGCAAACGCCAAGCAGCCATTCAACCGGATTTGCTGACCCAAGTTATGAAAATAACTTTGGTTTTAATATTGGTATTATTGGTTTTGGCACCAACATCGGTGACAGTAAGAGCCTGTCAGGCATCCATGGAGCCAACAATTCACTAGGCTATGGCCGCCCATTTTTCTTAAATAATTAACACGCTGGCAGATACATTGACTGTCAGGCTTTAACTTTTCCAAACTGACTGTGAGCAATATTCTAATGCTCAATATTGAATAGGACTTCTAATGAAACTGTGGACATTGGCTTTATACACCTTAACGAGCATGGTCAGTATCGCAACTGTCCAAGCTCAACCCGTTGAGCTTGATCGAGTGGCGGTAATCGTTAATAGCGGCGTTATTTTACAAAGCGATATTGACAGCGCCCTGCTAACCGTAAAGGCCAACGCAAGACAAAGTCAACAAACCCTTCCTGCTGATGATATTCTACGGGAACAAGTGCTAGAAAAATTGATCGTTGAAACTCTGCAACAGCAAGAAGCAGATCGCATTGGTGTCCGTATTGATGATGCCTCTCTTAATCAAGCCATTGCCGAGATTGCCGCTAATAATCAGCAAACCTTAGATCAACTCAGAGCATCACTGGCAGCCGAAGGGTTAAGCTACGCTGAATTTCGTGAGCAAGTAAGAAAAGAAATGGCCGCTAGCGAAGCGCGTAATGCTCTAGTTCGTCGTCGAGTCAATATTATTCCTGCTGAAGTCGATACCTTAGCCGCACTATTAGCTCAAGAAACCAGCGCAACCATTCAGTATAAAGTTAGCCATATCCAACTTCGCTTTGACGATCAGCAAGATCGTTCAAAAATGGAAGCTCAGGCACAAGAGCTGGTGACTAGACTTAAAGACGGTGCTGACTTTCGTACCATGGCTCTGACCTACTCAAAAGGCCCTCGCGCTCTGCAGGGTGGTGATTGGGGATGGATGCGTAAAGAAGAGATGCCAACCATCTTTGCTGACCAAATCAACATGCCTGAAAAAGGCAGTATTATTGGTCCATTCCGCAGCGGTGTGGGCTTTCACATTTTAAAAATTGAAGATATTAAAGGCTTAGAAAGCATTGCAGTAACGGAAGTAAATGCTCGCCATATCTTAATTAAGCCAACGATCATTCTCAGCGATGATGGTGCAAAAAATCAACTGAATGAGATTAAGCGTCGTATTAATGCCGGCGAAGCCAGTTTTGCTGAATTAGCCCAGCAATATAGCCAAGATCCCGGTTCAGCCGCGCAAAATGGCGAATTAGGCTATCAAACACCTGAACTGTATGTTCCTGAATTTAAGCATCAAATTGAAATACTGCCTGTTGGTCAGATCAGCGAACCTTTTAAAACCGTTCATGGCTGGCATATTGTTGAGGTACTTGACCGCCGCGAAGTGGATCGCACCGATGCCGCAATGAAAAATCGTGCTTACCGCATCTTGTTTAATCGTAAATTTAATGAAGAGGCCAGCACTTGGCTACAAGAACTCCGTGCCGGCGCTTTTGTTGAAGTGTTAAAGGATAGCGACGATGACAATTAAGCGAATTGCCGTCACCGCGGGTGAACCCGCTGGTATAGGTCCCGATCTGGTATTAGCACTCTCAACCATGAACTGGCCTCATCAGCTAGTGATTTGCGCGGATAAAAACCTACTGGCTCAGCGAGCCAATCAGCTAGGCATTACGGTAAAGCTCATTGATTATCAATCAGATAAGCCGATCATACCTCAGAAAGCGGGTCAATTGGTGGTTGAGTCTATTGAACTATCAACAGCGGTTATAGCAGGACAGCTGAATCCCGCCAACGGTCAATACGTATTAAAAACTCTAGAAAGAGCAGCATTAGGCTGTATGAACGGCGAATTTGATGCTATTGTCACCGGCCCAGTGCATAAAGGTATCATTAATCGTGCCGGGATCGCCTTTAGTGGCCATACGGAATTTTTTGCTGAATTATCCAATACCCCATTAGTGGTAATGATGTTAGCAACCGAAGGATTACGTGTCGCTCTAGCAACCACGCATATCCCATTAGCCAATGTCTCTGCAGCGGTAACCCGTGAACGGCTAGAAAGTATTATTGGCATTCTCCACCATGACTTAGTCGAGAAGTTCGCTATTGCTAAACCAACGATGTACGTGTGTGGCCTTAATCCTCATGCAGGAGAAGACGGGGTATTAGGCAATGAAGAAATAGATACGATCACGCCCTGCTTAGAGAAGCTTCGTCAGCAAAATGGGTTCAACGTAATCGGCCCTTTACCTGCTGATACTATTTTTAGCAAAAAATATTTGCAAAAAGCG
>SLFB01000317.1 GCA_007124475.1 Vibrio sp.
TACCAACTAACCAAGCCGCCAAGAGAAGCGTCAATATTGGCAAGATCCACAGCGGAGAAATCCCTTTATTGGCTTTAATAGTTGGTGAGTATGACGTTTGTGTCACAGGTGATTTATTCATTGCAAGACTCTTTACGTTCTGTCTCTGACGGATAATTATCCCAGATTAAGCGAGGATCAAGGCTTTCTGCGGCGAGCATAGTGACTACAACCACCAGTCCAAAAGCAAATGCGCCAGCTCCAGGAATAAAATTAAGTAATTGGCCTCGGTCAACCAAGGTTAACATAATGGCAATCACAAACAGATCTAATACCGACCATTTACCTACCCAGCGAATAGCGGCAAACAATTTCATACGTTGACGGTGATAATGCTGACGATTGAATTGTATCGCCAATAAAAGGTAAATAATGCCTAGAATTTTTGCTACTGGCACCACAATACTGGCAACAAATATAATTGCGGCAATACCAAACATACCTGAGTTCACTAAGCTAGCGACGCCTGACAAGATGGTATCTTCTAACCGTTGCCCGTTAGTGATCAAAATGGAAATGGGCAGCAGATTAGCCGGGAAAATAGCGACGCTTGCTGCAATAACATAAGCCCAAGTATGGGCAATCGAGCGCGGCTTACGGTGATAAAGGGGATGTTGGCAGCGTCTGCAGTGTGGAGCTTCATGTTGCGATAAATGGCAGTGATGACAATGCACCTGTTTATCGCTACGAACCGGATATTCTCGCTCCGGTTTCCATGCCTCCCAATAGCGACGAATACTGATCCTGCTAAGAAGTAACACGGTAAGTATTTGCAATAATACTAGACTAATCAGTGCTGGGCCGATAAAAATATCAGCATAATCATCCAGTTTAAAACTAGAAACGGCAACGCTAACTAAAAATACATCGATCATGGCCCATACTTTTAAATGCTGGATTATCCATAATGAATAGCGAAAAGAGCGAAACCAGTGCCATTGTAAGGCTAGGTGCGCCATCACAATGGAAGCAAAAACAAAAAATGGCGCTAATAAGCTACAAAAAAACACCAGAAATGCCAGTGCGAGGTAGCCTTCATTCGCTAACGCGATGATCCCAGCCGATAAAGAGGCGGGGATCATCACGCCGATTAGGCGAATGGTGAGAAAATCAAAAGCATGGGCTGGATAAAACAGGATCAAGCAAGTAATAGCAATCGCCAGGTTGCCAGACAAAGAAGGGCTCCCTCCACGATATAAATGGGAGTCACAACGTGGGCAGTAGGCACTTTTTCCTCTAGTCACGGTGACGGAATCCACAGGCAGCTCACACCCTTGGCATAAACGGATGCGGCTGGTGCTGGATTGATGCCTGCTGAGTGAGGCTTCTATCGGCGGCTTGTGGCTTGAGTTATGTGACACCGTCACTTAAATGTCCTTATTTGATACTCAATCGATCGCTTGCTTATGTTCAAACAACTTGGAACTTCAATTTAAGCCAGAGCAGTCCAGTTATTGGCGGATAAAATAGTGCCTATTATGTCTGTAATGAGCCATAAAGAGTCTGATACAGCCCAGGCTGTTGTAACAACTCGCGATGAGTGCCTGTCTGGCTGACTTGTCCATCTTCTAATACATAGATCATATCAGCCTGTTTTACCGCTGAAAGTCGGTGCGCAACAATTAACGTGGTTCTGCCTTTTAAAAACGTACTTAATGCTTGGTGTAGCGCTGCTTCAGTCGCCGCATCCAGTGCAGATGTTGCTTCATCTAAAATCACCAATTTAGGATCGCTTAACACCATTCTGGCAATGGCGAGGCGTTGTCTTTGACCTCCAGAAAGGCGTATCCCATTACGACCAATAGGAGTATCTAGCCCTTGATCAAGCTGACGAATCACATCTTGCAATTGCGCCACTTCTAATGCATGCCAAAGTTGCTGATCATCCACTTGACTACCTAAAGTGAGATTATGTCTTAAGCTATCATTGAATAGTATAGGTTGTTGTAATACAACAGCAATATTACTACGGATTATATCAAAGCCAATATCATCACAATTTTCACCGTTAAAACGGATGTCACCGGAATTGGCACGATAAGCACCCAGTAACAGCTGAATTAAGGTTGATTTACCACCGCCACTGGCACCTACTAAAGCAACTTTTTGCCCGGCAGGAATATGTAATGATAGGCCATTGAGCACATTTCTCTCGCCATCATAGGTGAAATCAACATCAGAGATGGTGACATCAACGTCTTGATGCTGCTGAAAGGGGTTGGTTTTACTCACTGGACGATATTCCTCTTCAAGTTGAAGCAGTGTATTGATCCGAGCAAGAGCTGCCTTGGCGCTATACCAAGAAAATTGAATCCCCAATAATTCTTGTACTGGGCCTAACATAAACCATAAGTAGCCAAATACAGCAAAAATTTGGCCAATGGTAAGATCGCTAAATAACACCATTAACATCGCAACGGCACGAAATAGTTCAAAGCCAAGTAAAAACAGTAAAAAAGATAAACGACCGGCCGCTTCTGCTTGCCAGGCGTATTTATCCGCATTAGCACGGATTTGATCAGCATTAACTTTGAGTTCGGCTAAAAACTCTCGCTCTTTGTTCGCTGCTCTTAGTTGATAGATACCATCTAAAGTTTCGACTAAGCGGTTTTGAAACCGTTCAAACGCTTGATTCTCTCGTTTTTTAAGATGTTTAACTTGGCTGCCAAGTAAACGAGAAAAATAAATAACGATGGGATTCACCAGTAAAATAAACAGTCCTAAGCGCCAGTCTAGCCAAAGTAATACGAGAGCGGTTCCGAGAACCGTGAGTAAGCTGATTAAAAATTTACTCAGTGTTGAACCAATAAACTGATCAATGGTTTCGATATCGGTGATTAAGTGAGCATTAATACCGCCACTACCGCGCGTTTCGTATTGACGAATGCTGATCCGACCTAATTTATCAATCATTTTGCAACGCATTTGATAGGTAACGGTTTTTGATACCTTCGTAAACTGGCGACTTTGCAGAATATTCAATAACTGACTTGCGGTTCGCATGACAATGACAAGCAGTAAAGTAAATAAGATATAGCCAGTGGGTGTTTGCCAAGCTTCAGGAATTAAGGTATCCATTAACGCGAGTCCGCTGGCTGGTTGATCAAGCAGAACTTCATCCACCATTAGGGGCATAAGCAAGGGAATGGGAACGCTAATTAATGTGGCAATAATCGCAATGAGATTGGCATATAAAAGAGGGCGTTGATGTTTTTTTACTTGAGAAATCAACCAAGAACGGCTAATAGTGTCATGATGAGTGATCATTTTAATGAGAATGCATCCTATTTTAGTTTATAGGTAGTATTGTACGAACAACCGTTTACGAAGTCTTTAATTTTATTGAGTATGGGTATGAACTTAGCAGATTATCAACGTTTGACAAAGCAAGCCGTCGCGTTATTAGAAACAGAAACCGACATGATTGCCAATTTGGCAAATTTAAGTGCACTTTTAAATATGGAATTGGCTGACCTCAATTGGGTTGGTTTTTATCTGCTGCAAGGTGATGAGTTAGTGTTAGGGCCATTCCAAGGTAAGCCGGCTTGCGTTCGCATTCCTGTGGGACGCGGAGTGTGTGGAACCGCGGTGGCAACGAATCGTGTCCAGCGGGTAGAGGATGTTCATGCTTTCGCTGGGCATATTGCTTGTGATGCTGCCAGTAATTCAGAGCTTGTCATCCCATTTTCCATCGCCGGTAAAATAGCAGGGGTATTGGATATTGATAGCCCAAGTGTGGCGCGCTTTAGCGAGATTGACGAGCAAGGAATGGTTTTTTTGATGACTGAAGTAGAAAAGATGCTTAATTCACACGCGAACAAGGGATAAATTCATCATTGCCTGTGGTTTTTCACATTTAGGTCACTATAATACCGAACATATTTTTTATTTGTGCTCAGCGGACCGCCGCGTTAACCAGGAATCCCCATGGAAAACACTGAAAAGTTAAAAAACAGCAAAGAAGTGATTGCATATATTGCTGAATGTTTCCCTAACTGCTTTACTTTAGAAGGTGAGGCGAAGCCTCTTAAAATTGGTATTTTTCAAGATCTTGCTCAGCGTCTGAATGAAGATACTAAAGTAAGCAAAACTCAATTACGTGCAGCATTAAGACAATACACGTCTTCTTGGCGTTATTTGCACGGTGTGAAAGCGGGCGCGGTACGTGTCGATCTTGATGGCAATGCATGTGGCGAACTTGAGCAGCAGCATGTGGATCATGCTCAAGCGATGTTGGCAGAAAGCAAAGCTCGCGTTGATGCTCGTCGTAAAGAGCAAGCGAAAAAAGCACGTGAGGAGGCGAATAAAACCGCCAAGCCAAAAGCAAAAAAAGCTCAATCTCGTCGTCCTCAACCAGCGAAAACTAAAGTTGAGAGTAAACCAGTTGAAACACGAGCTTTACAAGCTGATGAACTAAATGTCGGCAACAACGTAAACGTGAACATGGGCAAAGGCAACATGGCTGCGACCATTGTTGAAATTAATAAGGAAGACGTGCGTGTTCAACTTGGAAACGGCCTACAAATGGTTGTGAAAGCGGAGCACTTGCGCGCTTAAAGGAGATATTCCTAAGCATGAATTGCCGTTTAAAATTAACATCAGTTGCTGCTAGCCTTTGGCTAGCAGCCTTTTCTAGTCAAGTATTAGCCGCTAAGTTAACTCTGGATGATTTGCCAGTATTAACGCCAGAGCCGCAACACGAAACCGTCAGTAAGCGAGTTACCTCGCGCTTTACTCGTTCTCACTACAAAACTTTCTCCTTGGATGATCAATTTTCACAGGCTATTTTTGATCGTTATCTCGGTATGTTGGATTACAACCGGAATCTATTTACCCAAGCGGAGATCGATGTTTTTCAACCATGGTCAACTCAATTAGACGATCAGCTACGAGCGGGCAATAACCAAATTGCCTTTGATTTGTACAACTTGTCTATGCGTAAACGTTTTGAGCGATTCCAGTTCGCGTTATCTTTACTTGATAATGAGATGACATTTGATGGTGATGAATACATTGAACGTGATCGTTCAGATGCGCAATGGCCTAAAGATCAGACTGAGTTGGATGATTTATGGCGTAAGCGAGTAAAGTTTGACGCTTTAAATCTGATTTTAACGGGTAAAACATGGCCAGAAGTTCAAGAACGTTTAGCAAAACGCTATAACAATGCCATTAGACGTCTTACTCAGACCAACAGCGAAGATGTATTTCAAGCGTATATGAATGCTTTCGCTCGTCAGATTGACCCACATACCAGTTATTTATCGCCACGTAATGCGGCACAATTTCAATCAGAGATGAACCTTTCTCTCGAGGGAATTGGCGCGGTATTGCAAATGACCGATGATTATACGGTTATTCGCTCTTTAGTGGTCGGTGGCCCAGCAGCCACCAGTCGCCAATTAAATGAAGGGGATAGAATTATTGGGGTTGGCCAAGATGCTGAGAACATCGTTGACGTGATTGGCTGGCGTTTAGATGATGTGGTGCAATTGATCAAAGGTCCAAAGGGAACTCGAGTTTATTTGCAGGTTTTACCGGAAGGCAGTGATGCCACTAGTCGTGTCGTTGAGATAGTACGTGACAAAATTCGACTTGAAGATAGAGCCGTAAAATCGAAAATCATAGAGCAAGATGGCAAAAAAATAGGGGTGCTTGAGGTACCTAGTTTCTACGTCGGTTTGTCGCGCGATACGGATAAGTTATTGACTGAGCTAAAAGCAAGTCAAGTTGATGGTATCGTGGTTGATTTACGAAACAA
>SLFB01000225.1 GCA_007124475.1 Vibrio sp.
AACACCGAAGATAAGAAAACCGAAGATAAAAAAACCGAAGCAAAGCTTCGGTTTTCTTAGATGTCTAGGGCTATAATAGATTTAAAGCGTATCAAGTGGCTCATCGTCATCAGCGTCTAAATCAGTATTGAGCGGTTCAGGGGATAAAATAACCCCTGTATTGTCAGCGTACAGGTGATCTTCAGGTAGGAAAGTTACCCCGCCAAAGTTCACCGCAACATCAATTTCGCCGATGCCAACAGAGGGCGCGCCCACAGGAATAGAGGCCAGCGCTTGAATTCCCACCGCCATATCTTCAAGTTCATCGACTTCACGCACGCAGCCATAAACAACGATGCCTTCCCATTCATTCTCTTCTGCAATCGCAGCCAGCTCGGCATCAATCAAGGCTCGGCGTAATGAACCACCACCATCAATCAATAACACTCGGCCTGCACCGTCTTGTTCGAGAACTTCACGAATAAGCCCGTTATCTTCAAAACATTTTATGGTCGTTACTTGGCCAGCAAAAGATGCACGACCGCCAAAGTTGCTCAACATCGGCTCTAATACATCAACTTGCTCGAGATAGATATCGCATAACGCAGAAGTGTTATATTCCATAGTTTTACTCTCTTAACGAACCAATATTCAACGAGTATATAGGGTCACTGAGTCAATGCAATGACAGAACGCAAATTAACGTATGATTGTTTGCATGGTAACAACGGTAATAAACAATAAATTGGTCACGAGCGCACATTTAACCGCCGTCGGTAATAACGGAGCCATTTGCGCCGGTTGCCTTGCTCGCCATACCACTTGACCATGCTTAATGAGTACAATAACACTGAGAAAAAATGGCGCGTTAACCCACATCGCACCGTCTTGCATTAACAAGTAGCCAGCAAAGGCACATAAAGCACCAGCCAAGAGTAATAAGTGATAGACTTTTGCACGCTGCTGTCCGAGACGAACCACTACCGTGCGCTTACCGCATAACGCATCGTTTTCGATATCTCGCATATTATTAATATTTAACACCGATACGGCTAATAAACCACAGCCTAATGATGGCAGTAGTAATCGCCATTCTAGCGATCCTGTTTGTAAGAAGTAACTACCTGAAACGCCCAATAAGCCGAAAAAGACAAACACCGACAGATCGCCCAGCCCGACATAGCCATAAGGCTTGTTACCCACGGTATAAGCAATCGCAGCCAAAATAGCTAAAAACCCTAATCCTAAAAAAGCAATGATGTTTTGTAAGTTATCTAACGCGTAACACACCAAGCCCAGCCCAGAGATCAGTGTCAATAATACGTTGATCACCATTGCCTGTTTCATGTCTGCTAATGAAACCGCACCAGACTGAATCGCCCGCATCGGTCCTAGACGTTGTTCATTATCGGTGCCTTTTACTGCGTCTCCATAATCATTGGCTAAATTAGACAAGATCTGCAATAGAGTCGCGGTGAGTAATGCCAACCCCGTCACCAGCCAAGACCAAGCGCCAGTGGCCAATGCGAGCACACTGCCAGTAAGGATAGAAATTAAAGCAAGGGGGAGCGTTTTCGGTCGCGCTGCATCGACCCAGATACGTAAAGAGTTATTCATAATCAGTAGCAATGACGAAACAGTGGCCAGAGTATACGCGCAAACCTAGCGGATAAAAAAGCCCACGACAATCGTGGGCTAGATATTTATAAAATGAAACGGCTTAAATCTTCATCTTCAACTAATTCACTTAATCGACTACGCACGTAATTACCATCGATCGTCATTTGGCTACCAGGACGCTCGGTGGCTTCGTAAGAAATTTCATCCATTAAACGTTCCATCACAGTATGCAGACGACGGGCACCGATATTTTCGGTACTTTCATTCACTTGCCACGCCGCTTCGGCAATTTGTTTAATACCATCTTCCGTAAAGGTGATATCAACCTGCTCAGTCTTCATTAAAGCAATATATTGCTCTGTTAAAGACGCTTTCGGTTCAGTCAAAATACGCTTAAAATCATTGCTTGATAAGGCTTCTAATTCAACTCGAATCGGTAAACGACCTTGTAGTTCAGGGATCAGATCCGACGGCTTAGCCACCTGGAAAGCACCGGAAGCAATAAATAAAATATGGTCCGTTTTGACCATGCCGTGCTTGGTTGACACCGTACTCCCTTCGATCAATGGCAGTAAATCACGCTGCACCCCTTCGCGAGAGACATCAGGCCCAGAGCTTTCACCACGTTTACAAATTTTGTCGATTTCATCGATAAATACGATGCCGTTATTTTCAACGTTATAGATGGCTTGCTCTTTCAGCTCTTCTTGATTAACCAACTTAGCGGCTTCTTCTTCTACCAAAGCTTTCATGGCGTCTTTAATTTTTAACTTACGCTTTTTAGTAGTATCACCGGCGAGGTTTTGGAATAAACCTTGTAGTTGATTGGTCATTTCTTCCATACCTGGAGGAGCCATGATCTCAACCCCCATCTGCGGGGTAGCTAAGTTAATTTCAATCTCTTTATTGTCTAACTGGCCTTCACGCAATTTTTTGCGAAAGACTTGACGAGTACTAGAGGCTTGCTCGTTTTTTTCTGACTCACCCCACGCATCACGCGCTGGAGGTAAAAGCGCATCAAGCACTCGCTCTTCCGCCATTTCCTCTGCATGAAATTTAACTTTTTCCATTGCCTGTTGATGGGTTAATTTCACTGCCACATCGGTTAAATCACGGATAATGGTCTCTACTTCTTTACCCACATAACCCACTTCGGTAAATTTGGTAGCTTCAACTTTGATAAAAGGTGCATTAGCCAACTTAGCTAGACGACGGGCAATCTCGGTTTTACCCACCCCTGTTGGACCTATCATCAAAATGTTTTTCGGCGTTACTTCAACTCGCAAACTTTCCTCAAGCTGCATACGGCGCCAGCGGTTACGTAGTGCAATCGCTACCGCGCGCTTCGCTTTTTCTTGACCGATGATATGGCGGTTTAGTTCGTGAACAATTTCACGAGGCGTCATTTCAGACATATTCAATTCCTTACATTCAGTACTGATATCACACCAGGTTATGCATCTTTTTTAGGCAGTAATTCTGCTGGTATTTCTAGTTCTTCAATGGTGTGATGATGATTAGTAAACACACAAATATCACCAGCAATCTTCAGCGCTTTTTCAGCAATTTCTCGCGCATCTAATTGAGTATTTTCCAATAACGCAACGGCGGCGGCCTGCGCATAATTACCACCAGATCCAATAGCAATTAAATCGTGCTCTGGCTGAACAACATCACCATTACCAGTAATAATTAAGGATGCCGTCTCATCAGCTACCGCCAAAATGGCTTCTAAACGGCGCAAAGCTCTATCGCTACGCCAATCTTTGGCAAGCTCGACCGCTGCTTTGGTCAAATGACCTTGGTGCATTTGCAGTTTACTTTCAAAGCGTTCAAACAAGGTAAACGCATCCGCCGTGCCACCTGCAAATCCGGCCAGAACTTTGTTGTTGTATAAGCGACGTACTTTACGCGCATTACCTTTCATTACCGTATTACCCAGCGATACTTGCCCGTCTCCGGCAATTACAACTTTATTATCACGACGTACAGATACTATGGTAGTCACGTGAGGACCTCTTGATGATATTTGATCGAGTATTTTACTTATATGAGGTTCAAAAAAATGATTTCAAGGGTTCAAATGCTCCGTGCAAGTCAACCCATAGAAGATGGCGAGCATTTTTCCGAGAATCAGAAGTGAACGCTATTCTGCAGACTTCCAAATGGCGCAAGGTTCAATCTTCGCTCGTTGCAACCGGTGACGATCTCGCTCTGCATCTCGACGCAATGGGTAAGGGCCTAAGACCACTCGATACCAACTGCTATTTTCCGTTTTGCGAATTTCGCTGTTAATACCTTGGAAAGCAATGTCCAATTTACGGCTTTCTGCTTGTTGCAAGGTTTTAAAGGCACCGCACTGCATGATAAAAGGCACGTCTGATATTTGCTGCTCTTTAGCCGTGACTTCAATTTCACGGCTGGGCAAGCTTTGCACATAGTCCCACTTTTCTGTCGGAGGTGGTGGTATAGGGCGCGCTGGACGCTCTGCAGGTTTACTCGGGGTGCTCACCTTAGGAGCAGGGGCAACGACTGGTTCTGGCGTTTGCTTAAGCCAGTACAACCCATATACAAATCCGCTTAATAACACGAATGCTATCAAACCACTACGCCAAGGTTTACGGCGAGAGGTCGACTTACTGGTCGTTTTTTTTGCGCTTCGACCTCTTCTTACATAGTCTTTATTGGCCACAATTCAACTCAAACGCTGATGATATTAGGGGCTTACATGGTAAAGGAGTTTAAGCTGAGTGAACAGTACCAATACCACTAGGCTAACAACAAAGGTTAAGTCGAACCAACGAGTGCTGAACAGTGACAATCATCACTGAAAAAAGTTTTTTGGTGGACCTGCACTTTCACGTACAACCAAATGGGTATCCAATAACATTGACCCCGCTTGCACATCACGACCTTTGAGCAATTCCAGCATCATTAACATGGTTTGTCTGCCAATTTCATAACGCGGCTGACAAATAGTGGTTAGTGGCGGATCGCAGTATTGCGCAAATTGAATATCATCAAAACCAACAACAGATAAATCTTGTGGTACCTGCAAACCTAGGCGTTTCGCTTCTTGCATTGCGCCAATCGCCATTGCGTCATTATGACAAAACACCGCGCTCGGTGGTGCAGATAAAGCCATTAGTTGTCTCACCGCCTTAGCGCCCGATTCAAAAGAAAAATCTCCCGTCACGGTATAAGTTGGATTTTTGGTTAACCCTGCCCGACGCAACGCTTGTTGATAACCCTGTTGTCTGAACTCACATAATACCGCGCCCACCGGGCCTGTGATCTGAGCAATTCTTTTATGACCCATTTGCGTCAAATAATTCACTGCTTCAAAAGCGGACGTGAGGTTATCAATATGAACCGTAGGTAACTCAAGCTCAGGGGCATACTCACAAGCCATTACCATAGGTGGTAGATTCTTTTGTTCCGATTTGCTCACATCAAAGGGCAAATCTGCCCCAAGTAATAGCATGCCATCCGCTTGTTTAGTAAATACTAAATTAACAAATGAACTTTCGCGTTTTTTCTGCTGACCACTATCACCGAGCAACACTAAATAACCGTGTTCCATAGCAACGTCTTCAATGCCGCGAATAATCTCAGTGTAATAAGGATCACAAATATCTGGCACAATCACCACAATGGTTTTTGACTCATTACGACGCAAATTACGTGCTAAAGAATTGGGGGAGTATCCAGCTTCAAGTACCGCATCTTCGACTCTTTTGCGTGTCGATGTTGATACTTTTTCAGGGTTCATCAATGCCCGCGAAACGGTCGCAGTTGACACTCCTGCTAACTGGGCAACATCCTTCATTGTCGCCATACGTTATTAACCCTCTATAATTTCATGTGTTTTCTTAGCCGTGATAAGGCCACTAATTATTAGCAGCCTCGAACAACCAACGTTAATCGATTGCGTGAAACGCTAGTGTATTGCTTTCTCTAGATAAAGTTACGGCTCATGTAACATTTTTTACATGACAAGTGTGAATCCCATCACAATAAACAATATTCATATCCCTTCTCTAGGGTCTGTTGTCCCTCATAAGATTTGATCGTTAACTTAAATCTTGAGGATCAATATCCAATGACCAACGTACTTTATTGGCCAGCGGCAATAACTGGATAACCGGTTTAGCGCTGGTTAAAATGGCCTGCATCATCGCTCTTGAGA
>SLFB01000096.1 GCA_007124475.1 Vibrio sp.
AAATAACTAAGGTCCCACGTGCTATACCATTTCCAACCAATCCTAAAAGAAGAGCTGATTCCGTTCAGATGCGGATGAGTCTCAAAAAGCATCAAGCCACTAGGGACATCTAAGGGAGGCGAATTATTCACTAAAAGCATAAAAAAAGCCAGAAAAAATTGAAATTCATCACATATTTTTCTTGAAAGATGGTAAATGATACAATATGACTGTGGTTAACTCATCTTTTGTCGATAGTTTAGGCTACTAATAAACCTCATTATGGTTGTTCATGAGGATAAATAACCCCACCAACAACTAGCTCATCAACTATTTTTTTCTTTCACTGAGTCGTTTATATTCAGCTTCATGCTTATTGGCGAAGTACTCAAGGCGGTATCAAGAAGGCTATACATTTTGTATGTTGCCAAGTACCATGTAAATCATGGTAGATTGATAATACGTCCCCCAAACCACCTCCTATCTAACATTCTCAGAATCGCTTTTAGGCAGTACACGGGAACCCAATCGCACTTTAAGAATTGAAGGGTTACAATTAAACATGTTTCAAGACAATCCACTCCTTGCCCAGCTCAAACAACAAATTCAAGAAAACCTCCCCAAGAAAGAAGGTCAGATTAAATCGACAGACAAAGGGTTCGGCTTCCTTGAAATAGACAGTAAAAACAGTGTCTTTATCCCACCACCGTACATGAAAAAATGCCTACATGGTGATAAAGTTGTTGCGCTGATTCGTACCGAAAATGAACGAGAAGTCGCTGAGCCACAAGAATTATTGGAACCATCACTGACGCGCTTTATTGGTCGAATAAAAGTCAATAAAGGTAAGTTCCACGTGACTCCTGACCACCCTCAACTAAAAAAACTACCACTGCGAGCCAAAATTAAAAAAGGCATCAACCCTGAATCACTACACGAGGGTGATTGGGTAGTAGCGAACTTAATTGGCCATCCACTCAAAGGAGATAATGGTTTTTTAGTTGAAATCAGTGAAAAGATCACAGATGCCGATGATAAAATTGCACCTTGGTGGGTAACTCTGGCCCAAAATGAATTACCTAACAGTGAGCCACCAAGCACTGAGCATTGGCAGTTAAATGACGATGCCGAGTTACAACGTATTGATCTCACTCACTTACCTTTAGTCACCATTGATGGTGAATCCACTAAAGATATGGATGATGCGCTATACGCACAACGGCTTGAAAACGGCGGGTA
Organism: Vibrio sp.; assembly: GCA_007124475.1. Lineage (GTDB taxonomy): Bacteria > Pseudomonadota > Gammaproteobacteria > Enterobacterales > Vibrionaceae > Vibrio. The sequence continues at coordinate 1,219 of SLFB01000096.1, forward strand.
TGAAATCACGGTTGCTATTGCTGACCCTACTGCTTATATCGCCGCGGACGACGAGATGGATAAAGTCGCTCGAGCACGTGGCTTTACTATCTACCTGCCAGGCAGAAACATCCCCATGCTACCGCGCGATTTAGCTGATGACTTATGCTCATTAGTTGAAAATCAAGTGCGCCCTGCACTGTGCTGCACATTCCAAGTTGATTCACTGGGTAACATTAGCGAAGAGATTCACTTTTTTGCTGCTTATGTTCGCTCCCATGCGCGATTGGTCTATCAACACGTTTCTGATTGGCTTGAGAATGAACCGTCGGACTGGAAACCAAACGACACTATTGCACAAGTAGTACGCAATCTATACCAGTTCTCCCTATTACGTTCCCAATGGCGTGAAACCCATGCTGTCGTTTTCCCTGATAGACCGGATTATCGTTTCGAGCTAAGTGAAGATAATGATGTTATTGCCATTCACGCCGATCTACGTCGCAGTGCTAATCGTCTGGTAGAAGAAGCCATGATTGCTGCGAACCTTTGCGCTGGAAACGTCCTAAAAAATGCTTTTTCAGCCGGAGTTTTCAACACACATACTGGATTTAAAACCGATAAGATCCCTGAGGTTATTGCTTTACTCAAAGAGTTTAATGCAGAGTTTGATGAAAATGAAATCAGTCAACTTGCTGGCTTTGCAGAATTACGCCGTTGGTTAGCTAAACAGCCAACCGCTTACCTCGATAATCGTTTACGAAAATTTCAAACTTACAGTGAAATGACCAACTACCCTGGGCCTCATTTTGCTATGGGTTTAGAAAACTATGCGACTTGGACATCACCAATCCGTAAATATGGTGACATGGTCAATCATCGTCTTCTTAATGCGCATATTCTTAATAAACAACCACAAGCATTGCCTGATGATCAATTAGGGCTAGATCTAGCGATACATCGTAAACATCATAAAATCGCGGAAAGAAACATAGCGGATTGGCTCTATACTCGGACACTAGCAGCAGAGCAAGATAAGCCAATAACTTACCATGCCGAAATCTTCGATATTAATCGCGCTGGTATGAGAGTGCGCTTAGTCGAAAATGGCGCAAGTGCTTTTATACCGGCTATGTTCATCGTTGATAATAAAGAGCGCCTCATCATCAATGGTGAACAAGGTAAAATACTCATCGATAATGAACTTTATTATCAATTGGGGGATACCCTGCAAGTGATGATTCATGAAGTCAACCAAGATAACCGCAGCATTATTGTTAGACCCGCACTGACGGCGAACGAGCCTAGCTTGCAAGCCACGCCAGAGGCAAATGCCTAAGTAAGTCGTAACAACAAGCGCACCCATAATCACCAATAATAAAGGGAAGCATCTGCTTCCCTTTATTAATCAAATAAAATCTATACAAACTAAGCAATAACGGCTAGAAATGCAATTGAATCACTGAAACAACGACACAAGCAGGTCGACGGACCCCTTCTATTTCAACCTTAATCTCACGTTCTATCTCTAAACCTTTTTTGACCGGAGTGACTTTCGATAAAGTGCTCACGGCTCGTAACCGGCTACCAGCTTTTACCGGGTAAGGGAAACGCACTGAATTGAGACCAATATTGACCACCATTTTCGCGGTCGGAAATAGTGACTTACTCGCATCAACACTATCGGTTAATTTCGGTAACAGTGCTAATGTCAAAAAGCCATGAGCAATCGTTGTTTTAAAGGGAGACTCTTGAGCCGCACGCTCAGGATCAGTATGGATCCACTGTAAATCTTGTGTCACATTCGCAAACTGATTAATTCTCTGTTGATCAACCAGCAACCACTCACCGGTATGCATCACTTCACCAACTTGAGCTAATAACTGCTCATAAACCACTTGTGCTTCTGGCTGTAAAACTGGTGCAACCTCAGGTTGGCTTATCGACTCTTCATTCGCTGGCTGATGGCTTTCTTTGATCCATGAGAAAAACTGGTTATTGTTCGCCTTATTAAGCAAACCTTCCCAGTATTGACGAACCACTGGCGACATCCGTTGCTTTAATTCCGTAGTCTTACTTAAATTTTCAGCACGATGTTTTATCATATCGCTCACTTTCATCAAAACCTCATTTAGCACCAAGAAACATTGAACAATGATTAATTTTGAGTCAGTTCACACTAAATCGCAAATACTTTCGAGCGTACAAGTGTATAGCAATGAAATTAAAACATTTAAAATCAAACTGTTAACAATAAAACGTTATTTTATTAGATTCTATCAATTAGAGTAAATACGTCATATAAACATCCTACTCGATCAGTGAGTATATCCCCATGAGCATAAGCAAACTGCCTAATTAGGCTGAACGAACGTAGCCAATACCCCTACAGCTTCAAACAGAAGAGATATTGGATAACAACAAGGAAAATCCACCTGATCGTCCGTACTTAACAAGCTATTAGCCCAACACTCAAGCAAAAAAGATCAATTGGCTTTGGTAGGATCAACTCGCTCTAATAAGGTTTTTAAAAAAGCCGGTTGGATCTCTTTAATGCCTTCTGACAATGAAAACCCGTGCCCCGCGGTGACGGCAAAAACTAAATTTTTCCTGAGCGAGTCAGTATTCTTTAATTTGTTATTTTGAAAATGGAACTGCTGCACTTTTTCATACAATATATCTGCCAATTGTTTGACCTGTTCATCACTTAAGCTCACCCTACATAACCCTAACTGAGGAGAGTGGCTGTGAGCAAATACATCCTGCTTCAGCTTAGTCGCAAACAATTGATCCAGCTTGGAGCCTTCATAAAAAGAATAATAAGGCGGTGTAAGATAATTAATTCCTGAATTATGAGGTTTCATCTCGATTAAACCCATTATCTCTAACGCACGTAGATAAACGTACACACTTTGCTCTGACAGCTGATTTTCTTGTTTAACTTGCTCAACAGATTTCCCCTTAACCCGAATTTCATTGAAAAAATCGTAAAGAAAAGGATACTCGAAAAACAACTCATCGCGCTTTTCGCCACTTAAGTCCAAGCTTTCACTATGAATCTCACCGGCTAACCGTACCAACTCTTCTAAATTAGTATCAAGAATCGAAGCGTACTCGAGTAGCTTATCAAGGCTAATGGACTCACTATGAAAGTGTCGTTTAAGGGTTGAAACCGGCACGCTTATTTTTTCCGAGAGTTCACTATAAGTAACATTTTTTTCTTTTAATTTTTGTCGCAATGCTTGCAATAACAAATTGGCACAAAAGCTCATACAACATCCCTTGCATATGCGGTGCGACAAGACACCGACTGATTACTAAAATTGCTCCGACCACTTGGCGGAGTAGCCACATTAGCCTATTTATAACCTCTAATTCAAGAGCTCACCAGTTGAAACTTGATAGTATCAATAAATAAACCCCGATAAATCACTACCACAAATAAATTGCCTATCGTGACGCTGTTGAGTTAAAAGCATGTTAAACCATTATATCAATTACATGACACTCATCATAAAAGGAAGACTGGGTCACAAAAAACCAGCAAGTGATGAATTTTTATTTCTGTGCATAAGTAAGAAAGCACATCATATATTGCAACATGGAAGTTAATTTATGCCTATCAAATCATCATCGTTCACGGTGATTTTGTCGTCTTTGTTTGTACTTACCAGTTATCAAACTATCGCCAATACCCAACCTGATACCAATGCTCAGCCTATTGACAATATAGCAGAGCCAGCCGAATTTGCTGCCAGTAACTCAGCCAGCTTAACATTTGGCTATGATACTAATATCTATAATAAAAATGATTACCGCTCAGAGCGCAAGTTATGGTGGACAGCTTCCGCCAGTCGACGCTTTGCTCCAGATTACACACTATCATTTTCTACTAGTGCCTATCGCCCCCTGCAAAAGGAAAAAGGCAATTTCTTTAGTGATAGTGCTTTAGGCTTACACAGAAGCAATTTATTTACCTTTGCAGAAACGGGCCGCATTGGTTTACAAACTCAATTAACCCTACCTACTTCTGAATTTTCGCAAAAAGATAAATTGATCACAGCGGTGCGCATAGCAACCCCGATTCAATGGCAAGCGATAGGAGTGCAGTGGCAATTTAGCCCCAGATTACGTAAAAACTTTCATCAATACGAAACCATGGGCGGCCGCTCCCTAACCGAGTGGATCTATGGGTTTCACTTAATAGGTAGCTACCAATGGCGAGACTTTTCAATCTCAAGTTCCATTTTAGGTGGCAACACCATTAGTTATGCTGGAACTCGACGCAATGCATTTGATTATGCAGGCGACGTGAACCTTAGTTACCGCGTTAATCCTCATCTTTCACTTAACCTTGGTGCTTCAAACTCTGGGGTTTACTACGATGCAGCGCAAGGCACCTTAGGCAATATTGACTTATTTGATGCCGACAAGGTGACTTATTCGGCCAGTATAACGATGTCGTTTTAACCCAATCACTGACTTCGATTCATCATCGCTTATGACTGTCATAGCGACAATTACCTTTATGATCTTAGCCATTCCTT
>SLFB01000128.1 GCA_007124475.1 Vibrio sp.
GCCCGCGAGGAACCGTACATGGAGGTCGACGGGATGTACTTCCGCGACGAGCCGATCCTCACCTGTTCCCCGCCCCACAAGCCGCCCCAGGAGCTCGCAGTGTTCCGCGCTGTTGCCCGCTCCTCGCTGCTGAAGCAGGAGCTCCAGAACGCTGGCGTTCCCAACATCGAGGGCGTCTGGTGTTCCGAACCCGGCGGCTCCCGCCAGTTCAACATCGTCTCGATCAAGCAGCGCTACGCGGGCCACGCCCGCCAGGCGGCCTACGTCGCCTCTCAGACCCGCGCTGGCGCCTACGCGAACCGGTTCACCGTCGTCGTCGACGAGGACATCGACCCGACCAGCCTCGACGAGGTCATCTGGGCGATGTCGACCCGGTGTGATCCGGTCGACGACATCGAGACTCAGGACCGAACCTGGTCGACGCCACTGGACCCGCTCGTCCCCCACGACGAGAAGGACCAGCCGTTCAACAGCCGCGCGATCATCGACGCGACGATCCCCTACGAGCGGATGGAGGAGTTCCCGCCGGTCGCGGAAACCTCACCGGAGTACCGCGAGGAGATTCGCGAGAAGTGGGCAGACCAGCTGCCGATCTGATCGGTTCGGATTCGACTCACACTTTTTTCGGACGCGACGCTTCGATACTGTCTCTCACGTCGTTGCGGCGTGCCCTCCGAGGCCGCCGTGCCGTTACGGGTGAACATTTATCACGGTTGCCACGCTCGCTATCTACATGGCAGAACGTCTCAATGATAAGCAGATACTCAAGCAGCTTCGACACGCTACCAGCGATCAAGAGCTCTTTGATATTATGCTTAGCCCGGCACAGGCCTAATGAGTATGCGTTTAATTGTAGTTAGCGGCCAATCTGGCGCAGGAAAAAGCGTTGCATTGAGAGTGCTCGAAGATTTAGGCTATTACTGTGTCGATAACTTACCCGTTAGCCTGTTAAACGCCTTTATGCTGTCGGTACAAGATAGTAAACAAAACGTTGCCGTCAGTATCGATATACGCAATTTACCCACTGAACCGGGTTTGGTCGAAGATGTACTAGATAAGCTTAAACAGAATAATGATGTCAACGTCCTGTTTCTTGATGCCAGCCAAGAGACATTACTCAAACGCTATAGTGAAACTCGCCGCATTCACCCATTATCATTACAGCCAGATAAACCGACACTAGCACAAGCTATCGAACGGGAAAAAAGCCTGCTTGCACCATTAAAAGAACAATCCGACTTATTATTAGACAGCAGTCATCTATCTTTACATGAACTGAGTGAAACCGTGCGTATGCGCGTGGAGGGCAGAGGACGACGAAATCTCGTCATTGTCTTTCAATCCTTTGGTTTTAAATACGGTCTGCCCAATGATGCTGACTATATTTTTGATGTTCGGTTTTTACCCAACCCGCATTGGCAACCCGATCTACGACCATTAACCGGTCTCGATGCTCCGATCAAGTCCTTTCTGGAAAGTCAACCTGAGGTCATTGAACTCAAATTGCATATCCAACGCTTTTTCGAATACTGGTTACCGCATTTAGAAAAAAACAATCGTAGTTACTTAACCATAGCTATCGGCTGTACTGGCGGTAAGCATCGATCTGTGTATTTAACCCAACAACTGGGAGAGTATTTCGCTCAACTGGGACATCAGGTGCAAATACGCCATCATTCTTTAGAGAAAAACAACGGATAATTCAGTGTATGCCTCACCTTCATCGCACGGTCTTAATTGAAAATAAACTCGGCCTACATGCACGAGCCGCAGTTAAATTAGTTGAACTCGCTCAATCATTTGATGCCATCATCACTATCCATAATCAAGAAGATAAACAAGCAACCGCAGACACAGTGATGGGATTATTAATGTTAGAATCAGCGCAGGGGCAAGCGATTGACATTTGTGCCGACGGCCCGGATGCGCAGCAAGCCTTAACTGCTGTTTGTCACTTAATTGAAAGTAAATTTGATGAGGCTGAGTAATACTTAGCCTACTAGTCGCTCATAGCAAAGTCACTGGATGAGTGACTGTGTTTACGGTGAGCTTATCTAAGGTTACTTGACTCATAAATTCAGTTACTATTCGCCCTACTCTGAACACTTGAAGATCCTAAGGAGGAAGCATGGCCGAACCAATAGAATTGGACCAAGCTCACCATACCCTCCAAGAAATTACCGCCGCCCTTGATCATGGCCGTTTCGTTCATGTCCGTAGACAATTGCAAGACATGGAAGCGGAAGATATTGCCCACTTGCTAGAGGCATCACCGCGTAAAACCCGCAACGCCTTATGGCAACTAACCAATCCTGAAGATTACGGTGACATCCTCGAAGCACTTAACGAAGATGTGAAAGACGCTTTAGTGTCAACCATGGCACCAGAGGTACTCATTGAAGCCACTGAAGGCATGCACAGTGACGATTTAGCTTACGTTTTACGTAGCTTGCCTAATGATATTTCACAAGAAGTACTGGCGCAGATGGATGCCGCTGAGCGTTTACGCGTTGAAACCGCTCTCTCCTATCCGGAAGATACCGCTGGTGGTTTAATGAACACGGAGGTCATCACGATTCGTGGTGATGTCGATGTGGATGTGGTATTACGTTACCTACGCATGAAAGGCCAGCTGCCCCATGCTACCGACTCTCTATATGTTATTGATGAAGAAAACAAATTAATCGGCTATTTACCATTAGCAACCTTAATCACCACTCAACCTGATGTTCAAGTCAGTGACGTGATGGAGAATGCGGATGAAGCAATAAACGTCGATATGAAAGATTCGGATGTAGCCAGTCTATTCGAGCGCCGTAACTGGGTTTCCGCCCCAGTAGTGGATGAGCAGCAACATCTCGTTGGGCGGATCACCATTGATGATGTGGTGGATGTCATTCGCGAAGATGCCGAACATTCGATGATGAGCATGGCGGGGATGAATGATGATGAAGATACCTTCGCCCCGGTACTAAAATCAACACGTAAACGCAGTGTCTGGCTAGGAGCCAACGTCTTAGCAGCCTTAACTGCAGCCTCTGTCTCCAATATGTTTGAGGCCACCTTAGATCAAATGGCCGCCATTGCGGTATTAATGACGATTGTTCCCTCTATGGGTGGTGTGGCAGGAAATCAAACCGTCGCCTTAGTGATCCGCGGCTTGGCTCTCGGTCATATTGGTGACAGTAACAAGCGCGAGTTATTATTTAAAGAAGCTGCCATTGGTTTTTTCAATGGCGTTGTTTGGGCTTTAATCATCGGTGCCATTGTCGTGGTATGGAAAGGGGAATGGTTATTGGGTGGCATTATTTCTGCCGCCATGATGACCAATTTATTGATCGCTGGTATCGCTGGCGTAACTATCCCTATCCTGCTGAAAAAAATGAATATTGATCCAGCATTAGCTGGGGGGATGGCTCTAACCACGGTCACGGATGTGGTTGGTCTATCGGTATTTTTAGGCTTAGCGACACTACTTATTTAGCAATAAAAAATAGTTAGTAATAAAAAATAGTTAACCGCGACACCGATTGAACGGACGGGAAATGAGTCCGACCCGACATCCCGGTCATGATGATCAATAAAGCTCATGCACGATGCTTTATTGATCATCTATCCCAAAACAACTTGGGCAAACAACTTGCCGTTGCAGATAGGTGGCAAGTGAATTCATCACCATGGGCAGATTAATCCCCATGGGCAGATTAAGTTATTCACCAGCCACTTTCATCGCTTCAATCAAAATCGATCCGGTTTGGATTTGTGAACGCGTTTCTACATCAGACCCCACGGCAACAATTTGTTGCAACATGGTTGGTAAGCTACCAGCAATAGTGACACCAGATACTGGATACTGAATTTGGCCATTTTCAACCCAAAAACCAGCCGCACCACGAGAGTAGTCCCCTGTCACGGTGTTTACGCCTTGTCCCATCACCTCAGTCACTAATAATCCTGTACCTAAGGTATTAAGCATCTGCTCAAAATTTTGTCCCGTGGACGACACAAACCAATTATGGATCCCCCCCGCGTGTCCTGTCGGTTGCATCTTCATCTTACGCGCCGCGTAGCTAGTCAATAAATAGGTCGCGAGTACACCATCGGTGATAATATCTCGCTCAACTGTCGCCAGACCTTCACTGTCAAACGGAGTTGACGCTAATCCTCGCAACAGATGCGGTTGCTCGTGAATTGACAGCCAATTAGGTAAGATTTGCCGGCGAAGCTTATCCAGTAAAAAAGAAGATTTGCGATATAAATTACCGCCACTAATCGCCATTACTAAATGTCCAATCAGCCCTGTCGCTACATCGGCGGCAAACATCACTGGATACTGGCCGGTTTTCAGTTGCCGAGCATCCAAACGTTGAATGGTTTTTTCTGCTGCTTGTTGGCCGACACGTTGCGGTGTCCATAAATCATCTCGGTGGCGAGCTAAGGTATAGCTATAATCTCGCTCCATCTCACCATTTTGACCTTGCCCAATCACACTGCAACTAATGCTATGGCGGCTTGATGCGTAACTGGCTAGCAAACCATGACTATTACCGTATACCTTAACCCCATAGTGACTGTCGTAACTGGCGCCGTCACTCTGTTTTATTTTACTGCTGTAATTCAGTGCTTCACGTTCAGCCTCGATAGCAATAGCAGCCGCGCGATCAGGGTTCGGCTCATCTGGATGGAATAAATCTAAGTCCGGTATGTCTTTAACCATTAACGCTTTGGGCGCTGGTCCTGCATAAGGATCTTCTGAGGTAAACTTAGCAATATCTAATGCCGCTAGGACCGTTTGCTGGATGGCTTTTTCACTCAAATCGGAAGTCGAAGCACTACCTTTACACTGACCACGATAGACAGTGATTCCCAAGGCTCCGTCACTATTAAATTCAACGTTCTCTACTTCACACATGTGAGTTGAAACACTTAACCCGGTACTTTTACTTATCGCAACCTCGGCAGCATCCGCTTGAACAGAGGCTATATCGAGCGCTTTAGCCACGGCGGCTTCAAGTTCGCCACGCTGTATCATCACTTGTTGTCTAATATCCATCACTGATCCACAACTTATTAAGCTTTTATCGCCTAAGGATAACAAGAATTTCGCCTTCTCCCCACGATTCTTGCTAAAATAGCAGAGATAAATAACTAATTAGTGAATACTATGGCGCGTAAAAATCAAAAAGCCCCTTGGGAAGAAGAAGAAGAGATCATCTTAGTCAGTAAAACTGAGTTGAAAAATGACATGCTCGCTCTACAGAAATTGGGAGAAGAGCTGGTAGAATTAAAACCGGCATCACTACAAAAGGTGCCACTGTCCGATGAGTTGGCGGAGGCAATCAAAGATGCCCAACGCTTTAAAAATGAGGCTCGTCGCCGCCAGTTACAATATATCGGCAAAATGATGCGTCATATTGATCCTGAGCCCATTCAAATCGCGTTGGATAAATTGCGTAACAAACATTCCCAAGCAACCGCTATTTTGCATAAAATTGAGCAATGGCGAGATCAAATCGTTGAGCAAGGTGATAGTGCAATAGAAGCATTAATGGATCACTATCCAGCCGCAGATAGACAACGCCTACGTCAATTGGCTCGCCAAGCAGGTAAAGAAAAACAAGCGCAAAAAACGCCAAAAGCAGCACGCGAAATTTACCAAATCGTTAAAGCGCTCTACGAAGAAGAGAGTTAAGCGGCTGGCTTTACTACTAAACCGGCTCTCTATATACCCCAACCACTTGGAGTTGCCGGTAGGCGGTAAGTGAGTGACAAATTTGTCTGGAACAAATTTGCACAGCCGTAGGCTGCCCTTTGGTGAGAGCCACGGATGGCTCTCATAATCCCCATGAACATAGATAGACTCTATGATTGGCGCGAACGAACGTAGCCAACAACCCTGCAGCTTCAAGTCGGAAGGGTATATCACGCCCCGTGGCAAAATAATGCCTGGTAAATAGATAACGGCTAAGCTGTCAGGCTTCCAGCGCGTATAAAGTCACGTAATAGTGGATGTTCGGCTTTATCTAATGCCGCAATATTATCCGCAATAAGTACTTTTCCCTGGGCTAAAAAGGCAAAATGACTCGCAATGGCTCTCGCATCACTAAGGTGATGAGTCACCATGAGCACAGTAATGGCACGAGTTTCAGCCAAAGATTGCACCAACCTTAACATCTCTTCTCGTAATAAAGGATCTAAGGCAGAGAAAGGTTCATCTAATAGCCAAATAGGATGCGATTGGACAAAACAGCGCGCCAAGGCAACTCGCTGCTTTTGCCCTCCAGACAATTGCTCTGGCAAACGTTTTAACAACGCTTCAATCCCTACTTGTTGCGCGGCTTCTATCACTTGTTGCCGTTGTGAGGGAGTAAGCTTTAAGCTTGGGCTCAATCCTAAAGCAATGTTGTCCCACACGGTTAAATGATTAAATAGGTTATGATCTTGAAACAAAATAGCGAAAGGTCGCTGATGGGGAGCGTTACCAACAACAGAGCTGCCGGCAACGCAAATATCCCCTTGTTGCGGGGCAATAAAGCCAGCAATTAAACTCAATAGGGTTGATTTACCAGCACCACTAGGCCCCATTAATGCCGTAATACTGCCTTGGGCAACGTGCAAATCAAATGCGAAATGCTCTTGCTGATATTGATAACTTACCTTTGTGATCGTGAGCATGACTTACCCTCTTGGTTTGATCTGCAATAAACGCTCGACCGAGTAATACAAACCGACGCTTAATATTAATAAAGCCAATGACACCACAGCCGCTGCTTGCATCTGATACCCTCCCATTAACTGATAAAGATACAGTGGCAAAGTACTAAATTGCTGGCTACCAAATAAAGCAATGGCACTAAGGTCACCCATCGAAAGTAAAAAGCTAATAATAAATGCATGGGCAAAAGGCGTTTTAAGAGCCCGCCATTCTATCAACCGCCAACGATGCCAACCTCGAATGCCAAGGCTAGTACAAAGCAACTGATATTGCTGGGCATTATGTAGCATTGGCTGTGATAACGTCTTAATCACATAAGGCAAGGCCATCATGCTATTGACCACCACCACTAACCAATAGGCCAAACTAAAGACATCCACGATTGGACGTAACAACAAAAACAGCCCCGTGCTGATCACTAAGCCCGGAGTGACTAAAATAATGGTACCGATTAATTCTAAACCATTGGCTTTGACCGGTTGCTGTGTCATGCGCCAATGACGACTGGTTATCACTAATAAATTGCCTGCTAATAAGGCAAACATCGCCGCCAAAGTGGCCACTTGTAAAGAAGCAAACAACGCATACCAAAATTCTTGACGACTTAACACCACCAACAATTGTTGATTTAGGCCGCTGACCACCACCATCAGCAAAGGAGGAATAACGAACAGAATGACCCCAGCAATCCAAAAGCCATCCCAGATTTTCTTGGCTAATGTATCGCCAAACCAAGTGAATTTTTCGCTCGCACTGCCTTTGCCGACCGCTAACCAGCGATTAAAATACTGCATAGAACCATATAACAAAGCACACAATACCATCTGCCAAAGTGCCAGAATCGCCCCAGTGGCTAAATCAAAATCAAATTTAATCGCTTGATAAATCGCTAACTCAATCGTTGTTGCTCTCGGCCCACCTCCCAGTGCCATCACGGTAGCAAAGCTGGTAAAACACAACATAAAAACCAAACTTGCCACATGTGGCAACTGCTGACGAAGCCTTGGCCACTCTATCCATTTAAATTTTTGCCAACTGTTCAAACCTAGATGAGCACAAAGTTTATGCTGCTCAAGAGGGATAGAGGCTAAACTCTGTAATAACAATCGACTGGCATAGGGTAAATTGAAAAAAACGTGAGCCAGCAAAATACCATTTAAACCATAAATAGAAAAAGGCAGCGGAATTTGCCAGTAAGCGAGTATTTTAGCCAGCCAGCCTTGATTACCATAAATAGCTAAAAGGCCAAACACCCCGACTAATACAGGTAGCACTAATGTCATGGCAAATAACTTAAGCAGTAAAGCTTTACCTTTGAAATGACGACGATTTAAAGCATGAGCAACAGGAATCGCCAGCCCGACACTGAGCAAAGTGGATAAGAAAGCCTGATAAAAGCTAAACCAAGTGACATGACGATAATAAGCATCATGCCATAATTCATGAAAGGATAATGAGGGAGCCTGCCACCATAAAGCCAACAAAGCCCCAATGACAAAGGTCGCAACCACCGTCGCGACCACAAGGCCCCCTTTAGGGGTAATTAACGACATAAGAAATTAAAATGTCAAAGCTTGTTGCCATTCTCTAATCCAGCCACGGCGCTGCTGGGCAACCTGTTCAGAGGAGAAAGACAAAGACTTAACGGGTTGTTTTAATTCTGAAAATGCCTCCGGCAATGCCACATCAGTGACCGGGTACATCCAGTTCGTTGTTGGGATCACTGATTGAAATTCATCACTCAATATAAACTGCATAAACTGGCCCGCTAATGCCTTATTTTGGCTAGCTTTCACCTTGGCAGCGACTTCCACCTGCATGTAGTGACCTTCAGCAAAATTGGCCGTGCGGTAACGATGATCATTTTCTGCTATCCAATGATAAGCGGGGGAAGTAGTATAAGACAGCACCATATCCGCTTCCCCTTTCAAAAACATCGAATAAGCTTCTGACCAACCTTTCGTCACGGTGACGGTTTTATTGGCCAACTGTTGCCATGCTGTTGTCGCCTCTTCGCCATAGACAGATTTCATCCACAATAATAAACCTTGTCCCGGTGTCGAAGTGCGAGGGTCTTGGTAAATGATTTTCAGATCATCACGCTGCTCGACTAACTCACGTAAGCTTTGCGGCGGCGTGCTTAGTTGATCTTGGTTATAAACAAACGCGAAATAACCATAGTCATAGGGGACAAAGGTATCGTCACTCCAACCATTGGGAATATTAACCGCTTGCACATCAACCGAATGTGGAGCTAATAACCCCGTTTGTTTCGCTTCTGCCATTAAATTATTGTCTAAACCAAGTAAAACATCGGCTTGACTATGACGCCCTTCGAGACGAAGACGATTTAAAATCGAGACACCATCATCCAAACCCACCAGATTTAATTGGCAATCACACTGAGCTTCAAAAGCTTGTTTAATTTTGGGTCCAGGTCCCCAATCCGCCGTAAACGAACTGTAAGTGTAAACCGTTAAGGTTGGTTTGGCCGATGCCCAAGCTGGGGAGGTAACGGCAACAGAGGATAACAACAGAGTGGTGATAATGGTTGGTGACAACATTTTGTTCAAGGCTTGCGCTCCTTCATGAGCGGCACAGGCTTGAGTAAGAGTAAGAAACGTCCATGAATCTGATTCTAATCTCCTGCTCAATTCCTACGCCAGTATTATCTGGTTCAGGTGTTTAATTACTAACAACCATCTCGTTGTTGGTAATCAATACGGGTCCCAAGCTAGGCTTGATCTCAGCGCCATTGCTCGACAATGGTTGGCTCCCCGATGAGTGGTACAGATTGTAATGCGAAAAAGGTTAAGAAGCTACATCACGCTGATCGTATCCCCAACGAGGCACCAATCCTTGCTCAATGCCTAAATGATCGAGGATCCGCGCCACCATAAAATCCACCAAGTCATCGATTGATTTAGGTTGATGGTAAAAGCCCGGAGCGGCCGGCATGATAGTGACTCCCATTTGCGACAGTTTGTGCATGTTTTCTAAATGCAGCGTTGAAAACGGTGTTTCCCGCACCACCAGCAATAACTGACCGCGCTCTTTCATTACCACATCTGCCGCACGCTCAATCAAATTATCCGACATACCATGGGCAATCGCTGCGACACTGCCTGCCGAACAAGGGCAAACCACCATTTTTTTCGGGGCAGCAGAACCTGAAGCGACGGGAGAAAACCACTCTTCTTTACCACAAACGATCAATTTACTCGGATCGCACTGGAGCCGTGTCACCAGAGCTTGCTGCGCTGCCTGTGGTTGACTCGGTAATTGCAGCCCATGCTCAGTGGCTAAGACTACTCTAGCCGCGGAAGAAATAAGCAAATAAACCGTATGATCGGCGGCAAGTAAGCATTGCAAAAGACGCAATCCGTAAGGCGCGCCAGAAGCGCCCGTCCAGGCGAGGGTAATAGCTTGGTTATTCATTGTCATTGATGTCACTACTTTTTATTTAATATCTAGGGTCTGTTGACCTTCTGTGATGAAACATGGTTCGCAAGGTCAACAGACCCTAAAGCGTTATTACAAAACAAGCTGATTCAACTGGGTTAGTAATTTATTGTGTATACCACCAAAACCACCGTTACTCATCACCAAAATATGGCTGCCCGACTCGACATGTGTACAGATTGTTGTCACTAGATCGTCGACATCGCTACTGACGTAAGCCGGTTGAACACACTGTTTCGCAACGTCATTGACTGACCAACCTAGTTGTTCAGGCTGAAATAGATACACAGCATCGGCTTGCGCTAAAGAAGCTGCCAAGCTACTTTTATGCACGCCTAATTTCATCGTTGCAGAGCGAGGCTCGACAACCGCGATAATCTTGTCAGTGCCAACTTTATTACGCAAGCCAGCGAGCGTCAGTTCAATCGCTGTCGGATGATGGGCAAAATCATCGTAAACACTGACCCCATGCACCTGACCTTTAAACTCTAAGCGGCGCTTGGTATTAATAAAACTGGTTAACGCTTGACAGGCAATATCTGGCGTTACACCAACATGACGCGCGGCAGCAATGGCCATTAAGCCATTATTCACATTATGATCGCCGATGAGATCCCAACTCACCTCTCCTACTGGTTCATTGTGTAAATAAACCGTAAATTGTGAGCCTTCAGGGTTCTGCTTTTCTGCTCGCCACTGACCTTGCTCACCGACTGATTCATGTTCGCTCCAGCAGCCGCGGTTTAACACATCAGCCAAAGCGAGATCTTGTTGTGGCGTGAACACGCGGCCATTACCCGGCAAAGTGCGCATTAAATGGTGAAATTGCCGCTTAATCGCTTCTAGATCATCAAAAATATCTGCATGATCAAACTCGAGATTATTTAAGATTAAGCTACGAGGATGATAGTGAACAAACTTAGAACGCTTATCGAAAAAAGCACTATCATATTCATCGGCTTCAACCACAAAAAACATGCTTTCTCCCAAACGGGCAGACAGTTGAAAATTACCCAGCACTCCACCAACGAGAAAACCGGGCTGGTAACCAGACTGCTCTAAAATCCAAGTTAACATGCTCGCGGTTGTCGTTTTACCATGCGTTCCAGCCACCGCCAGCACCCAACGTTCTTGCAATAAAAAGTCATGCAACCATTGAGGGCCAGACGTGTAACGAAGGTTATGATTCAATACATACTCAACACACGGGTTACCTCGACTCATCGCATTGCCGATTACCACTAAATCAGGCTCAGGCTTTAACTGCTCTGGATTGAATCCTTCAATAATGTCAATCCCTTGCGATTCAAGCATGGTGCTCATTGGTGGATAAACATTAGCATCACTACCGGTAACTTTATGACCTAGTTGCCGTGCCAATACCGCTAGTCCGCCCATGAACGTGCCACAAATCCCCAAAATATGAATATGCATTAACTTTATCTCGCTCACCTAATTGCTCTGCTAAGCCATTATCCTCATTCATTACTTAAAAGCGAGCATCACTATTCGTCACTGTGCAATTTATCGAAAGTCGACATCTAAATTGAGAACTTAGGCAGTTAGTTTATTACTCGTAAAAAGTTCTAGGATTTAAAATCACTACTCCAAGCAAACAGATTGAAAAATCAGATAAATTTACTTGCTCAGCCAATACTTATTACTAATACATCAACGTTGGTGAACTAACTTCCCCGTTGCCTCTCCCCCAAACCGATAAATGTGTTAAGGAAATACCATGTCAAAGATGCGCACCCTTGGTGAGTTTATTGTTGAAAAGCAGCACGATTTCCCCCATGCCAGTGGTGAACTGTCTTCATTACTCGCGTCAATTCGCCTTGCCGCGAAAATTGTTAACCGTGAAATCAACAAAGCCGGATTAGCCGATATCACTGGTGCATCAGGTAACGACAATGTTCAAGGCGAAGAGCAACAAAAACTAGACGTCTATGCCAACGATAAGTTCAAAGCCGCTCTAGAGGCTCGAGATCAAGTCTGTGGTGTTGCCAGTGAAGAAGAAGATGAAGCGGTCGCATTCAATAAAGAACTCAATAAAAATGCGAAGTACGTTGTACTGATGGATCCTCTCGATGGCTCATCCAACATTGACGTTAATGTTTCGGTGGGCACTATTTTTTCAATTTATCGTCGAATTTCGCCTGTGGGTGGACCACCAACGGCAGAAGATTTTCTACAGCCAGGACACAAACAAGTTGCCGCTGGGTACGTGATTTACGGTTCATCGACCATGTTAGTGTACACCACAGGTCATGGCGTTAATGGCTTTACTTACGATCCATCGATCGGTTCGTTTTGCCTATCACACGAAAATATGCGTATTCCTGAACAAGGCAAGATTTATTCTATTAACGAAGGCAACTATATTCGTTTTCCAATCGGTGTGAAAAAGTACATCAAATATTGCCAGGAAAGCGTACCAGAAGATAATCGCCCTTATACCTCTCGTTACATTGGCTCATTAGTCGCCGACTTCCATCGTAACTTACTCAAAGGTGGTATCTACCTTTACCCAAGTACCCAAAGCCACCCTAATGGTAAACTGCGTTTATTGTATGAATGCAACCCGATGGCACTGTTAATTGAGCAAGCTGGTGGTTTGGCAACTGACGGCACTCAGCGTATCTTGGATATAAAACCCACCGAGCTGCATCAACGAGTACCGTTTTTTGTAGGTTCCAAGCAAATGGTGGAGAAAGTGGGGCAATTTCTTGAAACCCATCCAGATCAGTAACTGCTTGGGGTTCTAGCTTTTTACAGGTAAACTTCGCCTTTTTTCTGCACGTGGGTTTTGCACCGACGTGCAGTTTGCATAATAATGAGCAACACTTTTAAAATCCGGCTAACCAAAAAAGGAAACCGTAATGAGCTTAAATAACGTGCCAGCAGGAAAATCCCTGCCAGATGATATCTATGTAGTGATTGAAATCCCTGCAAACGCTGATCCAATCAAATACGAAGTTGATAAAGATTCTGGTGCGGTATTCGTTGATCGCTTCATGTCTGCACCAATGTTTTACCCATGTAACTACGGTTATGTAAACCACACGCTATCTCTTGATGGTGATCCAGTTGACGTATTGGTTCCAACACCATACCCATTAATTCCAGGCTCAGTGATCCGTTGCCGTCCAGTGGGCGTGTTAAAAATGAGCGATGAGTCTGGTGAAGATGCAAAAGTTATCGCCGTTCCTCACTCTAAACTGTCTAAAGAATACGATCACATCCAAGATGTGAACGATATCCCAGCATTATTGAAAGCTCAAATCACCCATTTCTTTGAGCGCTATAAAGAGCTAGAAAGTGGTAAATGGGTAAAAGTTGAAGGTTGGGAAGATGCCGCATCAGCTCGCGCTGAAATCTTATCTTCTTATGAGCGTGCACAGCAAAAATAAGTGCGACTTTCGCTTATGACCAGCAGAGACACGTAATGAAAAAGCCAGCAAAGCTGGCTTTTTTGTTGAGCAAATACTATTAAATGCGCTGACACCAATCACCGGATTCTATCTCAGAATCCAGCCGGGTCGCATCTTGATAAATGTATATCCATGCCGGCCCATAAGGGGTATCTATCGTTTCTCGCCGATACTCAACTGGCACCTCTTCCAATAAATCAAGCTTGGCAAGTGTTTGCTCATCCACCTGATAAACTTCACCTTTAATCGACTGTTGCCCAGCAATCAAACCTGGATATGGACCAAGATCATGTAAGGAATAATTGGGCTGGGTTTCAAAATAACCCAAGCAGGTACTTTCGCTCAAATAATCATGATGAATTTCACCTTTGCGCAAGGTGCCATAGACAAATACTAGAGACAGCACACAACCCTCCTTAGTTAAACTCGAAGCGATAGAGTAAATCAACCGTATTACTCTCTCTTGAATTAACAATCTCTAAGTAGAGATCCCTCATCAAACGATAGCGAATGGTAAATTGCCCCATAGAGTTAAAGATCCCAACGCCATATTTTATTTGCAGTCCTGGTAAAATATAGCCGCTAACGGTAATTTGTGCCTCTTCTCCAGAACCTGCTGTATCTAGTTGTAAATCTTGTACCCCAAATTCTTCCCCAATACGACCAACGACTTTGCCACTTTGCGCTAAGCTTAAACCAATTAAGGTCATGGTCATCGCATTGCCCCCAGCTTCACCATCAATATCTTGTCCACGAAGTAAATAAGATAAAGCGTTCGCTTGCGGCATCGCGGGCTCAGAAAAAATCGTGATCATCGGCTCATCAGCAGGACCGGTTACCTGAATACCAGCAATAACACCATCTTGGGTATTATTAGGATTACGAATTGCTTTGATCGAGACAAAAGGTTGATCCACAGGGCCATTGAGTAAAATCTTACCTTCTTGGATCACTAAATCTTGCCCAAAGGATCGATATTGCCCCTGTAAAATATTCACTTCGCCAATAACAAAAGGCCCACGGTCGCGCTGAGTGACATTCAACCTACCTTGTAAGCCGCCCGCTAGACCAAACGCACTGAGGCGAACCTCTTCACCAAGCACAATTTCCACATCCGTCTCTACTCGTAACGGGATCGCCACTTGTTCAGTTAATGGCTGTAAATCTTTACTCAGTAAAACCTGATCACGAGAGACCTCAACAGCGCTCGAAGGCAGTTCATCAACGGTAATACGTCCCCACGGTAAATGAATAGAACCCGTCACTAAAGCTTTTTCTGGCTGCATACTCAAATGCAGATCTGGGCTCACTCGCAAACGAACCATAGGTGGCATATCAATCAGCAAGGCCTCAGAAAAGACCCGACTATTCACTCGCCAGTTCTCCATATCTTGCCAATCCGCATCACCCGTGACTTTTAGCCGTCCTTCATTAGTATCAATTTCGGCTTGTAATAAGGCTTGATAACCCGAAAAATCGACCGTAATTTGCCCTGAATTCATGTCGATTGGTGATATATCGCCTTTAAGTTGTAGATCGGTGAACTCGACGGTGCCCATCACTTGAGGGTGAAGCATTTCCCCTTGTAAAGAAAGATCGGCACTAATGAGCGCATCAGCTTGACTGAACTCGCCAATCAGAGGTTGCAAAAAGCCAAGATGAAAGGGGGTTAGCTTGAGTTTGGCTTGCCACTGTTTATTTTCTAGCATGACATCAGGGATCTGAAGCTGTCCCGAAAACTGACCGTTATCGGTCACTTGAAGATCCCAATCAGCGGTAAGCTGATTACGACTCAACTCAGCGTTAAGCTGCATTTTATCCCAAGCAACAACAATGGGCTGCGCGAGATGTTGCTCAACAGAACCGGCTGATAAATCCACTGATAGTTTAACTGTCGGTAACTCTTGATCAGACCATTCCGCATGGATCTGACCAGCCAAACCGCCAGTAAGTTGTGTGTCTGTCGGTAACAATGGCTGAAGTTGACTAAACTGAAACCCCTTGATTGCCAATTTAACCGCGCCACTGTCGGTAATATCTACGTTTTCTTCAAGGCATAATGAAGCATCGCCTTGTAGCCAACAATGCTCTGCAATATAGATCTTCATAGGCTCAAGCGCCACACTGATCGCGGTTGCTTGATTGAGCTGCCAAAGACCTTGAATCGATTCAATATTCATTCGTTCCAATTCTCCTTGCCAGTGCCAATTTGGCGAGTCTTGCAGATTGCCCGTTATCGCTAATTGACTGGACACTAAAGGAGAGTTCAGCTCAAGAGCTAAATGATGCTGTTGCTGCTGACCATGCAATGACAATAATAATGAGTCTATGGTTTGATCTTGATAGACAATGTCACGAATCGATAACAGTATATCCGCTTCTGGTTGTGGTAACGGAGTTAATTGCCCCACTAAAGACACGGCACCAACCTTTGCTTGATCTAACCAAACTAAATGCTCAGCTTTCAGATCCAGTTGCATATCTGGCTCAGATAATCGACCCCGTAAACTCACCTTGCCTTGTACTTGGCCAGCTAACTCTGGAAGCGTTTTAGTCACATCAGGTAGCGATAACGCGACATCCATCCGCCACTGCTGATCTAACTCGCCTTTAGCCGTCACTTGATTCGGCCCATGAGCGAAGGTGAGCCCAGAAGTAGCGACTCGATATTCGCCCTGACCAGTGAGATCGGCTGCATCAACCTGCCCCTTGATATCTAATGGATAACCACGAAAATCACCATTAATCGCGAGCAAGGGAACCGCTATCTCAAACCCACCTTGCTCAGTTAACAAACCAGATGTTACTAGTTGCCCACTGATATTTCCTTGAGCATCTGGCCACTGTAAACCTGGATTAATTTGTTCAATATTGAGCTTAGCTTGCCAATCAATGCTTGGTGACCAACGGGCGGTTAATTCACCGGTCATTACCCCTTCCAAAGTCTCCAAGTGCAGGGAATGCAGAGCTATCTGAGTTAACGAGCCATCTCCTTGAAGCGCGATGACCATATCCGGTAGCTCACGTCCCGATAAGTGGCTATCAAGCGCTAGCTGATAAGCCTCTAAAGTTCCATGGGCTTTAATAACCGGAGCGTCGATAAAATAATCGCCCTCATTCACCAGTGGCCACTGGGCTTGCAGTTGCTGCACGGTAATATCAAACGGAAAATCGGCTTGTAGTGGCTTTAACTTGGCTTGTAGTTGAGCTTGAACCAGCTCAGTTAGCTGAACATTAAGAGTAAGATCCGCCACACTACCCGTTGCTTGCAATTGTAAATGTTGTCCTTTCGCAGCCGGTAACTTGAGTAAGGATTGTAATGTCAGATTGACGGGATAATCACCGCGTAAAGTCGTGTGACCACGCAAAGATGCATTTAACTCTGGTGTATCTAGCAGCAAATTTTTCACTTCAATGTGAGATTGAAACGCTTGCGCCTGTAATACCAATTGATTAATCGTTAACGGCGATGGCTGCTGGACAATAAAATCGCTGAGTTCAAAGCGCTGTAAATCAATTCGCAGCGGAAGAGTAATCTCAGGTAAAGTGAAGAGAGCGTCATCCTCGCTCATCGCCACCTCTTCCGTCGGCGATGATTGAGGCGCAGTTTCACTCAAAGCAATACGAACTCCCTGCCAAAGAGTCGGTTCAATGGTTAATTTATCACCTTGCAAACTTGCTGCTGTGACAAAATGCTGCCAGCTAAGGCGATGGCCTGAGAGATTAAGCTGAATATCATTCAACGTTAATCGTCCTAGTTTAATCGGTATCGGACTGGAGATTGAAGTCACCGGTGCGCTATCATTATGTTCCGTCTGATCGACTGACTCTACTTGCTGATCAAATTGGAACTGCAGCCCGGAGATCATGATTTCATTAATACAGATCATCGGCTCTAACAAACAGTTAGCATTAAGGGCTAAAGTCAGTCGCTCTAGTTGCAAATCAAGGGAGGATGCGGGATCTTGATAGTCAATTTCATGCAAAGTAAAGCGCGGAAAAATCGCACCTTGAGTAGATTGTACTGATAAGTTAGGTAATGCTTTTTGTGCCCCCCAAACCAATACATTTAAACCACTATTAGTAAACAGCAAACCAGCGAGAGCCAATAGCAAGACAGTCACTATGCTGGCTAAGCTCGCAGAGAGCCAACCTGTCCATGTTATGAGCCTTTTGATCATAAATCCGGCCCCAAAGTAAAGTGTAATTTAAATCGATCGCCGGGCTCTGAATCCAATCCCCAAGCAAAATCTAACCTTAATGGCCCAACTGGCGACACCCAGCGTACACCAAATCCAGTCCCTGTTTTCCAATCAGGTGAGTCGTTAAACGCATCACCATAATCAATAAATAGCGCCGCCCACCAGTTGCCACCAAGCCGATATTGATATTCTAATGAGCTGGTGGCCATATATTTAGCCCCCGTTAATGAACCACTGGCATCCCGCGGTGAAATAGACTGGTAACCATAACCACGTAGGTTATTATCACCACCGGCAAAAAAACGTAATGATGGGGGAAGTTTATCAAACTCATCGGCAAAGTTCGCACTGCCATCAATACGCAATAGCCCGCGGTGGTTATTACCGACACTTCGTACCCAAGAGCTAGCCCCTTGTAATCGAGTCACTCGCGTCTCAGAAATCAGTGCAGGATCGGCATACTCTAAAGTAATGGTTTGCTTATCCCCCCAAGTAAGGAGGGAACGATTCAATCGCGTTCGAGTTCGAGTATAAGTTAAGCCGGGCATTAAGAATTGCGCGCCGTCGTCTTGTAAGCCTTGTTCATAATTCTCGATCAGATAACGTAAAAATACGGTTCGATGCCATCCACTCTCTAACAACCAGTGCCGTTCTAACACTAAGTTCGACTCTAAACTCTGTGTATCGCGATTATCAACATGCTTCATACCGTATTGCACCCGATAATACTGGCGAAGCACATCTTCTAAAGGAATTTTATAACCGGCGGTCACACTTTGCTCTGGACCAGAAATCGATAAACTACTGTCAAAACTATGCC
>SLFB01000149.1 GCA_007124475.1 Vibrio sp.
CTTGGTATACCGAGCAGAAGTTCCTGTCAATTATTGCTCACTTGACTCGTGATAGCGATTACAAAACCATCAAAGAACGGTTAATTACTTTAGTCGAAAAGGAACAAGCTCACCGCGCATTAAACCACTATAATTCACCGAAAGCGGACTCTGATATCACTCGTCTAAGTAATAAGATGCGCTTATTACGTCGCTTAATTGAACACCCCATCATTCTTAAGGAGCAAGTAACCTCTCTCGGTAAAAATATGAAACGAGCGGTTAAAGGTATCGCTACAGGGATAGTCATGGTCGCTGTTACCATTACCGTCATCAGTGCTCGCGATTACTGGGGAGAAATCACCGCCTCTTTCATTATTGCAATGTCATTTATCTACGCATTGCGTGAAATTTTTAAAGATGATTTACGTGATATGCTTTGGCGTTGGATTCGCAAAGGAAGACCTAAATGGCGCAGAAACTACCTTGACCCAACCACAGGTGAAGGAATTGGCCATAAAAGAGAATGGCTCGATTATCAAAGTCTGTCGCAACTACCGGAAAAAATTCAAACCATTCGTAAAAAACGAATTGTGCAGCGGGAAGAACAAATTCTCCATTATCGCTCTGAGGTGGAAATGGCTACCTCACAATTTATGAGTGGTTATAAAGAAACCCGTGAAGCCATGATGTTTGATCTAAGACCCATCACGCGTTTAATCGATAAAAGTTCTAATCGTATTTATCAGCTCAACAATGGTCAGGTTAGTCGTGAATCGGTTGAAAAACGTCATCTGATTAACCTGATCATTAAAGAAGATAATCGACAAGATCCGCCGCGTTACTATCGCTGGAAAATCGTTTTAAACCGGAGCAAAATTGTTGATATCGAAGCCATTGAGCTTGATAGCATTGCTTAAGCGGCCTGCTTAATGCATTTTAAAGATAAGGTTAAGTCAAATTCTGCCATAGGCTCATCACCATGCCGTGATGGGCAAGTGGCGATAATTTTGACCTCTTTATTCACTCGCTGTCCGGTTGCAATCGTTTCATCCAACATCGCATCAATCAGATCGCCATCAACACAATGAAAATGAACATCCCCCTCAGGTCTTTTGATAAAGTTAGCATTGAGGGCTTTAAAGGCAAGAGAAATGACCTCACCACGCTGTTGTGCTTTCTGCATCGCGAGAAAGCCCCCCGCTACATCAGCCCCCACAGCAAGTACACCAAAATACATACTGTTAAGATGGTTTTTATTGCGCTTTTTTAATGGGATCCTTACTTCGACTTCTTTATCGGTCAAACGTAGGATTTTTGGCCGGCAATACCAAATTAAAGGAACTTTAAACATACCGAAATAATTTAAATAAAAATTCGCTTTAGTTAACGCAGAAAACATAATGTGCCCCTCCAGCAACTTGTCTGACCAGTTGACTTCAGCATTAAGGGAATGTCAATGAAATGTTAACAAAACTATGCGCTAGTCATTTACTTGATTGCAAAAATTTTGACCAGCTCAAAAGCTTCACTGCAAATGTCATCGGTTGCGCAATGGGTTAATCCACCGCCAATAATAATTTGATGCTTTAATCAGCAAAAAAAGCATAAAAATCAACCATTGCTTTTTTCATTGCATCTATTCGTGCTAAGTGGTTTATTCTCTGGGTTAAATTCGTTATCTTTAGCGCTTCACAATAGAAATATAGGCAAGATGATGCCCTTAAAAACCGACGAATTAAGAACTCAAGCACTAGGGCCAATGCCCACACCGGCGGAATTAAGCCTGGCTCATCCACTTAATGATGATGTTGCCGCACAAATTGCGTCTTCACGCCAACAAATCGAACAAATTCTGGCTGGACAAGATGATCGACTGCTGGTAATTGTCGGTCCTTGCTCTGTCCACGATACTCAAGCCGCCCTTGAGTACGCCCAAAGGTTAAGCGCCATTCAAGCTCAGTATCGCGATCAATTATTTATTGTTATGCGTACTTATTTTGAAAAGCCTCGCACTGTAGTAGGTTGGAAAGGTTTGATCACTGATCCCAACTTAGATGGTTCTTATGCCCTAGAGGCCGGGCTGAATAAAGCTCGTCAGTTATTACTAGATATCAACAAACTTGGCTTGGCGACCGCGACTGAATTTCTCGATATGATCACCGGCCAATACATCGCTGACTTGATTAGTTGGGGAGCGATTGGAGCGAGAACGACGGAATCGCAAATCCACCGTGAAATGGCTTCTGCCCTATCTTGTCCGGTAGGCTTTAAAAATGGTACCAATGGTAACGTTAAGATTGCGATTGATGCGATTCGCGCTGCTCAAGCTTCTCATTACTTTTATTCACCCGATAAAAATGGCCGCATGACGGTATACCGTACTAGTGGCAATCCCTTTGGGCATATCATCCTTCGTGGTGGTGAGAGTGGGCCAAATTATGACCAAGATTCGATTACTCAAGCTTGTCAACAATTAGCAGAATTTGCCTTGCCACAGCGCCTGATCGTTGATTTTAGCCATGCCAATTGTCAAAAGCAGCATCGTAAACAGCTGGAAGTGGCTGAAGATATTAGCCGTCAAATAGAATCTGGTAGTACAACCATTGCCGGCATTATGGCTGAGAGTTTTATCGTTGAAGGTAATCAATCGATGTGTGACCTTAACAATCTCACCTACGGCCAATCAATCACGGATCCTTGTTTGTCTTGGGATGATACCTTAACCATGATTGATCGCCTTGCTACAGCGGTCGCCAACCGACGCAATCAATAACCTAAGGAATTGAATTATGCCCTCTTTTGATATTGTCTCAGAAGTCGATACCGTAGAACTGCGTAACGCGGTCGATAACGCCAATCGTGAACTTGAGACTCGCTTTGATTTTAGAAATGTGGAAGCCAGCTTTGAACTGAAATCTGACATTGTAAAACTCGCCGCTGAAGGTGAATTTCAGATCAGTCAAATGCAGGATATGTTGCGTAACAATTTAGCCAAGCGGGGTGTTGACACTCGTGCGATGGAGCTCAAAGAGCCCGTGCGTTCAGGCAAAAATTGGTATAAAGAAATCGTCTTTAAGCAAGGGCTTGAAACCTTACTCGCCAAGAAAATCGTTAAGATGATCAAGGATGCAAAAATCAAAGTTCAAGCATCCATCCAAGGGGATAAAGTTCGAGTGACAGGTAAAAAACGCGATGATTTACAAGCTGTTATGGCGCTACTTAAACAAAGTGATGTTGAGCAACCATTACAATACAACAACTTTCGCGATTAGCTACTGTTGACCCTATCAATACTCCGGCTAGCCTAAAAGAAATTAGCCTTGCCGGAGTAAGCAAGATCAACGGTAAGGCTATAAACCTATTTCCGCCGATAAGGCTTTAATTTCTTGCAGATCCAGTTGATGCACACGAAGCATTTGATTAACGTGACTGAGGCGCGAAGTGGCTGCATCGTGTCTATCACAAGCATCCGATTTAGCATCCCATGACTGGCCTTGCAAATACACATCACACTCCTTTTTTAGCCCAGGCAGTACTGAGGTTAATTGTTGTTGCTCTTGTTCTAACTGTTCGACTTCTTGCTTAATCTTTAATTCTTTCTGAAACAATTCTCGCGAGCGTTCAAACAGCACACTTTGCATCTCTGCTTGGCGATTTAAACGTGCATTTTGCTGATCGGCAGACTGCAACGCTGTACTTTGCTGATTCAATTGCTGTTCTAGCGATAAATTAACCTTTTCCAACTCCGCCAATTGCTGCTCTAAGTGAGCAGATTGCGCGCTAAGCTGTTCGGCTTGCTCAGCTAAGCGTTGCTCTAACAGCGCTTGAAACGCTTGTTCCTGTTGTTGCGAGCGCTGATCGGCTTGTTGAGTTAACAATGAGGTGTTACCTTGTAACTTATCCACTGTCATTTGCAAATGGGCATAAGCTGATTGCCATTTATTTTCAGCGACTGAAGAGCCTAGCACTCCACCTAAAGCCAGCCCCAACACAGCGGCCAAACCGATATAGAGATAACTACGTTTATCTCGCTGCTCAATCACGACGACATCTTGATCATCTTCTAGACGATTAGGGTTCACATCAACACCTTATATTTTTAACGGATTAACTCCGTCACCATTAGAGACGTGGCATAAAGACCAAATCCAGATAATAACACTATCACTACCCACTTTTGCAGTTTCTCATTCGTGCCATAACGAATCAAAAGAAAAGCAATCACGATTAAAATGCCAATGAAGATTAATCTTGTCATGGTATTCCCTGCCCTATGTATTATCAAAATGAATTCACTGACCGTCTATCTACAACGGCAAGTTGTTTGGCTATACGCTTAGTTTATACCATTTATTAAATAAAATAGGTCAATCGATATCAAGATTAAGTTACTGTTATGAAATAAAATTTATTTGTTTCACTATTTATTGAAAGCGATCAAGTGTCAATCAGGTTGTTTGCTGCCGCCTAACAGCGATAAACGCCAAAAGCATAGATAAACTTGATGATTGAAGTCAGCACCAGAGGCTTTCAAAACAGCTACCGGTTTCAAGTAAAAAAGGCATAAAAATGTAGATGACATCACACTTTGTTTTGGGTAATATCGCCAAGCAAATTATTGTAACACTAGATAATTGTTCCGTTGAAGACAGCAGGAGAGTGGTAATTGACCAATTATTAACCTTTGGTTAACAATACCCGCCGAAGAAGTGAATCTTTCAGGTGCTTTATTCTTTTTAAGATAAAAGCGAGGACTGTTGTTGGAGGAACCTCTGGAGAGAACCGTTCAATCGGTCGCCGAAGGAGCAAACTGGCTTGAATCATTCAAGACGGTGAAACTCTCAGGCAAAAGGACAGAGGAGTGAAAGGTTTTATAATCCTAAGCCTGGTGGCTTATTAAATAGATACACTCAGTCAACACCTAGCACCACTGGATCGTTTTTTATCATCTATCTTGCTTAAAGCGTGGTGTTTATCCTCGTAAGGAATCTTATTCTGAGCGAACCCGCTGATAACGACTGCAGCTGTTCAACCCCTTTCCTCTTCTCCTTATATTCATACTATTAAGGGGAAATAATGACCAACCTACAAACATTGCTACAAACCATTGACCATTTTATATGGGGACCACCACTACTCATTTTATTAGTCGGTACTGGGGTTTACTTTACTTTTCGCTTAGGTTTGCTGCAATTTCGCCATTTGCCTAAAGCCATTAAAATGGTATTTACTAAAGAGCCCGGTGATAAACAAGGGGATATTTCAAGCTTCGCTGCTTTATGCACCGCCCTCTCTGCCACCATTGGTACCGGTAATATCGTCGGTGTTGCTACCGCCATCAAACTCGGCGGCCCTGGGGCATTATTTTGGATGTGGCTTGCCGCTGTATTCGGCATGGCAACCAAATACGCTGAATGTTTACTGGCGGTAAAATATCGTAAAGTCGATGATAAAGGGCAAATGGTCGGCGGCCCCATGTATTATCTACGTGATGGCGTGGGCTCCAATCTATTAGCCACTTTATTTGCCGTATTTGCTCTTGGTGTCGCCTGTTTTGGGATCGGTACTTTCCCGCAAGTTAATGCGATTTTAGATGCGACTCAAATTTCTTTTGGCGTGCCACGAGAGATGTCCGCTGTCGTACTGACCATCCTTGTTGCGTTCGTCACTGTCGGTGGTATCCAATCTATCGCCAAAGTCGCGGGTAAAG
>SLFB01000243.1 GCA_007124475.1 Vibrio sp.
GGCGGTGCCGACGCCCGAGGCGCCCACGGCCCGCCCGATCCGGGAGGCAATGTGCCGGCAGAAGGTGTGGAGCGCGTCGGCGGGGGAAAGCGATGCGTCCTCGAGGATCGGATACACCTCGGCCTCGAGCCATTCGCGACCGAGACTTTTCGGCGGCGGGCGCCGGTAGTATTCGATGGACTCCAGTCGCTCGAAGAACTCGCGGTGGAACGTGCCCCGGCGAGCCAGGACGCCGTCGGGGTCGCAGCGAAGGGACGGGTCGGCCTGCCGCGCGAGGCGGTTGAGAACAAAGTTGCACGGACAGACGTCAAAAGCCGTGCCCTCCGCGGTGAGATTGGCAAAGCCGCCGAGATTGAGAAAAAGTCGGCAGTCGGGAAAGAGTTCGCGCTCGCCGACGGGCACCAGCGGCGCGCCCTCGCCGCCGAGAGCGACATTCTTGTTGCGAAAATTGGTGAAAACATCACTATTCGTCGTGTTCATTATGCGGAAGGTAAAGCATTAGCGGCTTATAGCCATGGTTCACGTATCGGTGTTGTGGTTGCTGGTGATGCGGATGCTGAAACTCTTAAGCATATTGCTATGCACGTAGCGGCTTCTCGCCCAGAATACGTTAACCCAGAAGATGTTCCTGCTGATGTTGTTGCTAAAGAACGTGAAGTTCAAGTTGAAATCGCAATGAACGAAGGCAAGCCAAAAGAAATCGCTGAGAAAATGGTTGCAGGCCGCATGAAGAAGTTCACTGGTGAAGTTTCTTTGACTGGTCAAGCTTTTGTGATGGAGCCAAAGAAAACCGTTGGTGAGATCCTAAAAGAGAAAGGCGCTTCTGTATCAAGCTTTGTTCGCCTAGAAGTAGGTGAAGGTATTGAGAAGCAAGAAGGCCTAAGCTTCGCTGAAGAAGTTGCAATGGCTCAGAAAGGTTAATCTCTTTCTTGTTGAGCAAAATGAAGACCGTGGCCATGGCTACGGTCTTTTTACGAATACCATCATCAGGATAAAGAAAAGCAGTCACGAATAATATTCTTTATATCTTGATTTATCTAGATACACCTCATAATGAGGACTAGGTCAATCATAATCTTGATAAAGTTCAAGCTGAGATTTATTCGAATTATTGATTAATAGTGCTAATGTTCATCAATACATTTACTTAGTAAGTTTATTTATGACTGTTAACTAACGATACTTTTTGAAAGGTAAAGTCCATGACTACAAACCCTAAACCCGTATATCAACGAATTTTGTTAAAATTGAGTGGCGAAGCGCTGCAAGGTGAAGAAGGTTTTGGTATTGATGCCACAGTACTTGACCGTATGGCACAAGAGGTAAAAGAGCTGGTTGAATTGGGTGTCCAAGTTGGTGTTGTTATCGGTGGTGGTAACTTATTCCGTGGCGCTGGTTTAGCTGCTGCAGGAATGAACCGCGTGGTCGGTGACCACATGGGGATGTTAGCAACCGTGATGAATGGCCTTGCAATGCGAGATGCTTTACATCGTGCTTATGTGAATGCACGTGTGATGTCAGCGATTCCACTAAAAGGGGTTTGTGATGACTACAATTGGGCTGATGCAATCAGTCAGTTGCGTCAAGGGCGAGTGGTGATTTTCTCTGCAGGCACAGGGAACCCTTTCTTTACCACAGATTCTGCTGCTTGTTTACGTGGTATTGAAATCGAAGCTGATGTTGTGCTTAAAGCGACAAAAGTTGATGGTGTCTACAGTGCAGATCCAATGGCTAACCCTGATGCTCAACTGTATGATAAGCTCGCTTATAGCGATGTATTGGATAAAGAGCTTAAAGTGATGGATTTGGCAGCCTTTACTTTGGCTCGTGATCATGACATGCCAATTCGTGTCTTTAATATGACTAAACCTGGTGCATTACGCCGCGTTGTGATGGGTGAAGCGGAAGGTACGCTAATTAGTTCCGCCGTTTAATCACTCTTTAAATGAAATAATAATTAAGGTGATATTGTGATTAATGAGATCAAAAAAGACGCTCAACAGCGTATGGATAAAAGTGTTGACGCACTAAAAAACAACCTATCAAAAATTCGTACTGGTCGTGCACATCCAAGTTTATTATCTGGAATCTCGGTTGATTATTACGGTGCTTCAACACCATTGAGCCAGATTGCTAACGTGATCGCAGAAGATGCTCGAACTTTAGCGATCACTGTATTTGATAAGGAGCTAACTCCGAAGGTAGAAAAAGCGATCCTGATGTCAGATTTGGGCTTAAATCCTATGTCTGCAGGGACAGTTATTCGTGTTCCACTACCAGCATTAACGGAAGAGCGTCGTCGCGACTTAGTGAAAATTGTTCGCGGTGAAGCGGAAGGTGGTCGAGTTGCAGTTCGTAACATTCGTCGCGATGCCAATAATGATCTGAAAGCTTTACTAAAAGATAAAGAAATTTCAGAAGATGAAGAGCGTAAAGCTCAAGATGAAGTTCAAAAATTGACCGATGCTGCCGTCAAAAAAATTGATGAAGTATTAGCCACAAAAGAAAAAGAACTGATGGAAGTTTAATTTTTTCTTGTACTGAGTAAAAAGCGCGGTACTCAACCACCCAGTACGGCGCTTTTTATGTTACTCTTCACCTCTTTTTTCTTTAATACGTTTCTATGCATACTTCGCAGCTTTCATCAGATGTTCTCCCGCAACATATCGCTATTATTATGGATGGCAATGGTCGCTGGGCTAAAGCACAAGGTAAACCTCGGATCTTTGGTCATAAGAATGGGGTTACTGCGGTGCGAAAAACCATTTCCACTGCCGCTAAACTTGGTATTAAAGCCGTTACTTTATTTGCTTTTAGTAGTGAGAATTGGCGTCGTCCCGAAGAAGAAGTCGGAGTCTTAATGGAGTTATTTCTTCGCGTTTTATCAACCGAAGTGAAGAAGCTCCAGCAAAATAATTTACAGCTCCGCATCATTGGTGATATTAGTCGCTTTAGTGAACGGTTGCAGCAAAAAATAGCGGAAGCCGAAGCGTTAACTGCCTCTAACACCGGCATGGTGATTAATATTGCTGCGAATTATGGCGGTAAATGGGATATTACCCAAGCAATGAAAACCATTGCCGCCAAAGTGAATTGCCAAGAGTTGAGTGTCACTGACATCAATGAAACCTTGATTGCTGAGCATTTAACCATGGCTGATTTGCCAGAAGTGGATCTGCTAATTCGTACTAGTGGTGAGTGCCGGCTGAGCAATTTTTTACTTTGGCAATTAGCTTATGCTGAGATTTACTTTACTCCGGTTTATTGGCCGGAGTTTGGAGAGAGCAACTTAATTGAAGCCGTGACTTGGTTTGTTAATCGTGAGCGTCGTTTTGGTTGTACAGGTGAACAAGTCAAAGCGTTAATGACATCATAAAATAGGACTTCTTAGTTTGAAGCAAAGAATTATTACTGCGCTATTACTCGCGCCTTTAGTAATCGCGGGGATTTTTTGGTTACCACAAGCTGGCTTTATTTTGGCATTAGCTGTGTTGACTATACTGGGCTTATGGGAATGGACACAGTTTATCTCAACCACTTCCCGTTACCTGGCCTTGATACCTGGTATTGTTATTGGTGGCGTTAGTTATTGGCTTTGTGTCCCACAACTGGCCACTTTGGATCAACTGCAATCGATGCATTATGTTATTTTGTTGATCGGTACCCTTTGGTGGCTGGTAGCAAGTGGATTGGCCATCTCGTATCCTAAGTCTCGTGCGTGGTGGCAAGATTCAAACTTCATCCGTTATTTATTTGGACTACTCACTCTACTGCCATTTTTCTGGAGTGTGATTTTTTTACGCTCAGAGCATATCGTGCAAGAGAGTTTCCATGGCGCTAAATTAGTGCTTTATGTCTGTTTAATCGTATGGGCAGCCGATAGTGGCGCTTACTTTACCGGTAAAAGCTTTGGTAAGCGAAAAATGGCTCCCGCGGTTAGTCCGAATAAAACCATTGAAGGCTTAATTGGTGGGGTAATGGTTGCTATTGGTGTCGGCTGGTTATTCGCCCATCTGTTCTCGATTCAATTTAGTTCTTTCCCTATCATGTTATTTACCATTCTTGTAACGGTGATTATTTCCGTATTAGGCGATCTGGTAGAGAGTATGTTTAAACGGGTCGCTGGTATTAAGGATAGTAGTAATTTGATCCCAGGCCATGGTGGAGTGTTAGATCGTATTGATAGCTTAACAGCGGCCTTTCCGGTTTTTGCGTTATGCTATTTTTTACTTTAATGCCGAGCAAAATATCTTTTTTCTGCATTCACCATAACGGTTTTTATCATGCGTAGATTAACTATTCTTGGAGCGACTGGCTCTATTGGAGCAAGCACGCTCAAAGTGGTGGCTGAAAATCCAGAGCAATTTTCAATTGTTGCCTTAGTGGCAGGTAGCAATGTGGCTAAAATGAGTCAGTTGTGCATGACATGGCGGCCCAAATATGCCGTAATGGCCAGTGCCGAGGCCGCTCAGCAATTGTCTCATCAGTTACTCGCACAGGGCTGCAACACAGAGGTCTTATATGGTGAACAGGCCATGTGTCAGGTCGCCTCTTGTGATGAAGTTGATACGGTAATGGCAGCGATTGTTGGTGCTGCTGGACTATTGCCAACGATGGCCGCGGTCAAAGCGGGCAAGCGTATCTTGCTGGCTAATAAAGAAGCTTTAGTGATGTCGGGGCAGTTATTTATCGATGCCGTTGATCAATATGGTGCTGAGCTACTGCCGGTTGATAGTGAGCATAACGCTATTTTCCAATGTTTACCGATGGAAGCACAAACTCAGTTGGGTAAAGCGAACCTAATTGAACATGGTATTTCTCACATCATTTTGACAGGCTCTGGTGGCCCTTTCCGCTACCATGATGTTAATTTGCTCGATCAGGTGACTCCTCAGCAAGCCATTGCGCATCCTAATTGGTCAATGGGACCGAAAATTTCGGTAGACTCAGCAACAATGATGAATAAGGGCTTAGAGTACATTGAAGCGAAGTGGCTATTTAATACTGCTCGTGAGCAGTTAAAGGTATTGATTCATCCTCAATCGGTTATTCATTCTATGGTTCAATATTGCGATGGTTCGGTAATCGCGCAATTGGGAGAGCCTGATATGGCAACGCCCATTGCGCAATCATTAGCCTATCCTCAGCGCGTGAATGCTGGGGTTGCTGCTCTTGATTTTACTCGTTTAAATGAACTGACCTTTATGGACGTCGAACCAGAACGTTACCCATGTTTATCATTAGCAATAGATGCTTGTTATATGGGGCAGCATGCGACAACCTCATTAAACGCTGCTAATGAAATTGCCGTTGATGCCTTTTTGCAGGGAATGATTCAATTTACCGATATTGCGGTTATTAATGAGTTAGTATTGTCGAAAGTCTGTGCTACAAACAGTCCGTTACATTGCTATGACTTGGAAAGCCTACTTGAGCTAGATACAATGGCTCGTGTTTTGGCTAACCAGTACTTAAAAGAGCGTAGGTTATGAGTGGCGTATTATGGAATTTCGTTGCCTTTATTGTTGCCTTGGGCATTCTTGTTGCTGTCCATGAATTTGGACATTTTTGGGTAGCAAGAAAATGTGGCGTGCAGGTCGAAAAGTTTTCTATTGGCTTTGGGCGAGCGATTTGGAAGCGCATGGGCAAAGACGGGAC
>SLFB01000035.1 GCA_007124475.1 Vibrio sp.
AGCCAACACCCCTGCAGCTTCAAGTCGAAAGGATATAACTCAGTATTTATTGCTTTAAGCTTATCGAGTAAAGCGGTTAACGATATACTTTCTATCCCTTGCTATGTGGTGAGAGCGACAGCGGCTCACTGACCGCAACGCTAAATAGTTTGGGTATTATGATTACTATAAAGAGGCATTTATGAACGACAGTTCCACCTTGTTTTCCCAACAAGATGAAGACTTTATGCGCCGCGCGATAGCGCTTGCTGCTAAGGCCGAAGCGGAAGGCGAGGTACCCGTCGGGGCGATATTAGTCAAAGAGGGTCAAGTGATTGCTGAGGGTTGGAATCGTTCGATTGGTGAGCATGATGCAACGGCCCATGCTGAGATACAAGTACTGCGCCAAGCTGGGCAAGTTTTACAAAATTATCGATTATTAGACACTACGTTATACGTCACCTTAGAACCATGCCCAATGTGTGCGGGTGCTTTATTACATAGCCGAGTCGCACGCATCGTTTATGGTGCGCCAGATCTAAAAGCTGGGGCGGCAGGAACTGTGCTTAACTTGTTTGCCAGTCAAGCGGCTTATCATTATGCGGTGATTGAAAAAGGTTTGTTAGCTGATGAGTGTCGGATGCAGCTGCAAGCTTTTTTTAAACGTCGTCGCCAAGAAATCAAAGCGCAAAAGCAGAGTAGTAAAAATAAAAGTAATGAGTGATGTGCTAATAACGGCTGAGTAATCGTAAGGGTGAGAAATGATTTTATAATTATCTTATTATTCCAATTTGTTATTGCTACCAACAAATACAGCCAACACTCTGTTGCTTAAAGTAGTCAAGTTTACATCATGTTGGCTATGGATTAACCCGAGTGTTAAGTAACAAACTCACACGAAGAGAACCCTTAAGTCAGTTGCTGCATAAAGGCTCGGTGACGAGCAATAATTTTTTTCTTGCCGTTTGCTAGCATTCTGCGTCTATGATTAGCTGATACTGCTTTATGTAACAGTTTTATTCTGCGTTTACGTTTAAACATAAAGCCTCCTTCTTAGGTTAGATAAATAATATATTTGTTTATATATCAAACAACTTATCATACTACAAGAGTGTGAACGTTAGGTTGCAAGCTTTAATAAATTAAACGATTTTTGTGTTTTCGATTGCCGGCTTTAAGTAGGTAGCGGTTTGCTACCTACTTATCGCTGGATGTTTTAATCCACCTTAATTTCACCGATTTATTTATTGATCATCACTGTGCACATCAAGCTCTGCGGTAGTTGGCTCTTCTGTAACAAGGTTAATGACTCGCAGATCATCAATGTCAGCGATTGAGCTAGTGGTTTGATTTTGCTCCATATGACCAATAATACTATGGTAGTACCTACGAATGTTCTCGACGTAAGCTCGCGCTTCATCACCTCTCGCAAAGCCGTAACGGGTTTGTGAGAAATACCGTTGTTGACGTAATAAGGGGAGGCGATCTTTTACGTCAGCCCAAGAATCTGGCGAACCACCTTGTTGGCGGGTCAGGCGGCGAGCATCCATCATATGTCCGTAACCGATATTATAAGATGCTAGGGCAAACCAAATTTTTTCATGTTGAGGCACACTGTCAGGTATGCGATTGACCATTCTACGCAGATATTCCACGCCGCCTTTTATCGATTGCTCGGCATCAAGTCGATTGGTGACTCCAACACTGCGCGCAGTCGGTAAGGTCAGCATCATCATGCCTCTTACTCCTGTTGGCGAGCGAGCGAGTGGATTCCAATGAGATTCTTGATAAGCGACCGCGGCGATTAAGCGCCAATCGAACTCCTGTGAATGCTGTTGAAATAAAGGGGCCCATTTAGGTAAATGAGACTCGAGGGCGCGGATAAAAGCACGTGTATCAACATAATCGAAATTAGCCACATGCCCAATGTACTTTTCTTCTAGTGAGGCTAATCCTCCTGACTGTTTCATATTGCCAAAAAACTCGATCATGAGGGCATAGAGGCTTTCATCATCAGAGCGACGCATAAACCAAGAGATAGGTTGGTCTTCAGTCATTTCAAATGCGACCGCAATATCTGGATAGATACGTTGTGAAAGCGAGACTTCCACTGAGTCAGCCATAGTAAACATCAGTTCGCCGCGTGAGACTTTCTTTAGCAATTCACCAACATCGCTGTTTTTATCAATGTCGTATTGGAAATCAGGATACCTTTGCTTGACTTGGTTTAAGGTTGTGGTGAAGTGTGAGTCATTAACGACAGTTAGAATCGGCTGCTGATTATTGTCGGCTAACAAAGCGGGCTGTCGATTAACCAGCTGTTCGATATTGCGCGGTCGCCATTGACCGGGTTTATATACCACTTGCTGAGAAACATAATAGTAAGCAGGACCTGCTCGATAGCTCTTTAAGCGTTGTTCAGATTGTGTTAAGCCAGCGGCGATAATATCAACCTCACCATTAGTTAGAGCCGGATAGAGGTTTGAAATACGATAAGCCGGTTTCATTTCTAGGCGAACCCCTAGCTCACGAGCAAATTGACGTGCTAACTCATAGTCGAGACCGGCAGGACCATCTGGACCAATAAAGTAGGACAGTTGGTTATTTAGGGTTCCCACCCTTAGTACACCTCTTTCACGGATTTTATCCAGTTCACTCTTGGGCTCGGAGTCTATTTGACACCCATTAAGTAATAACACCACTAGGGCGATGGATAGTGAGCGATAGAAAAAGGGGATAGCCAATCGGGTCATGTATCGAAGATCTCTTGCTGCCTGGTATGTCTTTATACCAAACCCAAGCGGGGTTAAGCAAAATTTATACGCAACTTAGGTTCACGGTAATA
The DNA here is from genome assembly GCA_007124475.1 of Vibrio sp. Lineage (GTDB taxonomy): Bacteria > Pseudomonadota > Gammaproteobacteria > Enterobacterales > Vibrionaceae > Vibrio. The sequence goes on from SLFB01000035.1 coordinate 2,825, forward strand.
AATTTACTTATTGCTTACCTGTCACTATAAGGTTAAGCGGTTTGATTTTAATTAATGATAAAAAATGACGCAAACGGTTGCTTTTGGTGTTACGTGATAAAAAGAAATCCTTTATAATGCCCACGCATTCGCGAGTGGGTATGGAATCCTTTATACCGCCCCCTTCTAATTCACTAGTACATATAGAGACCTGAGCACATGAGAATTTTGCGTGGTTCCCCAGCACTTTCTGAGTTTCGAGTGAGCAAACTGCTTGAAACATGTCGTGAACACAACTTACCAGTGACTGGTATCTATGCTGAGTTTATGCATTTCGCGGACTTAAGTGCAGATTTAGACGCAACTGAGCTCACGAAGCTTGAGCAATTGTTAACTTATGGCCCTTCGGCTAAAGAGCACCAAGGTCAAGGTTGGCTGTTCTTAGTTACCCCTCGCCCGGGTACTATTTCCCCATGGTCATCGAAAGCGACCGATATTGCGCATAATTGTGGTCTTAGCAAAATCAAGCGTCTTGAAAGGGGCACGGCTTATTACATTGAAACGGAATCTTCACTGAGCGAATCACATCAGCAAGCCATCAAAGCACTTATTCACGATCGCATGATGGAAGTGGTATTTAGCGAACTTGAGTCAGCGAGCACTTTATTTACCAAAGCTCAGCCTGTCCCTATGTCTCAAGTTGATATCTTGACAGGTGGTCGTTTTGCACTTGAACAAGCAAACGTTTCCCTTGGCTTGGCATTAGCGGATGATGAAATTGATTATTTAGTCGAAAATTTTACTCGTCTAGGTCGTAACCCGAATGACATTGAATTAATGATGTTTGCGCAAGCTAACTCTGAACATTGTCGCCATAAAATCTTTAATGCTGATTGGACTATTGATGGTGTAGAACAGCCAAAGTCGCTGTTCAAGATGATCAAAAATACCTTTGAAGTGACGCCTGACTATGTTCTTTCTGCTTATAAAGATAATGCAGCGGTGATGACTGGGTCTAAAGTCGGTCGTTTCTTCCCTGATCCTGACTCTCGTCAATACACTTATCATCATGAAGATGCCCATATCTTGATGAAGGTAGAAACGCATAATCACCCAACGGCTATTTCACCATGGCCGGGAGCAGCAACCGGTTCTGGCGGCGAAATTCGTGATGAAGGCGCAACAGGTATTGGTGGTAAACCCAAGGCTGGATTGGTCGGTTTTAGTGTATCTAACCTACGTATTCCTGGCTTTGTGCAACCGTGGGAAAGTGATTTTGGTAAACCAAGTCGGATTGTCACCGCATTAGATATTATGCTTGAAGGCCCTCTGGGAGGCGCGGCGTTTAATAATGAGTTTGGCCGTCCTAACTTATTGGGTTATTTCCGAACCTATGAAGAGCAAGTGACTTCTCATGCGGGAGAAGAGATTCGCGGCTATCATAAACCGATTATGATCGCTGGTGGAATGGGCAATATTCGCGCAGATCATGTGCAGAAAAAAGAGATCCCTGTTGGAGCGCAGTTAATTGTGCTGGGTGGTCCGGCGATGAATATTGGACTTGGTGGTGGTGCGGCATCCTCGATGGCATCGGGTCAGTCGAGTGAAGACTTGGACTTTGCTTCGGTACAACGTGAAAACCCTGAAATGGAACGTCGCTGCCAAGAAGTTATCGACCGTTGTTGGCAAATGGGTGACGCTAACCCGATCGCTTTCATTCATGATGTTGGCGCGGGTGGTATTTCTAACGCCCTTCCTGAGTTAGTCAATGATGGTGATCGCGGCGGTAAATTCCAACTTCGGGATGTGCCCAACGATGAACCAGGGATGAGCCCATTAGAAATCTGGTGTAATGAATCTCAAGAACGTTACGTGTTAGCGGTTGCGCCAGAGAACATGTCAGTGTTTGATGCCATTTGTAGACGTGAACGTGCACCTTATGCCGTGGTTGGCGAAGCAACTCAAGAGCGTCATTTGACTCTGGAAGACAGCCATTTTAACAATACACCGATTGATATGCCGATGGATATCTTGCTGGGTAAGCCACCTAAGATGCATCGTGAGGCAATCACGCAGCAAGTGCAAAGTCCCGCTCTAGATCGTACTCAGATAGAAATCAATGACGCTATTGAGCGTGTTTTACGTTTACCTGCAGTGGCAGAGAAGACCTTCTTAATTACCATTGGTGATCGTTCGGTTACCGGATTGGTGACGCGGGATCAGATGGTGGGTCCTTGGCAAGTGCCAGTAGCCAATTGCGCGGTGACGGCAGCCAGTTACGATAGTTATCATGGCGAAGCCATGTCAATGGGCGAGCGAACTCCGGTCGCATTACTCGATTTTGCGGCTTCAGCTCGTTTGGCGGTTGGCGAAGCGATCACCAATATTGCTGCCACCCATATTGGTGATATTAAACATATTAAGCTATCTGCGAACTGGATGTCGCCAGCAGGGCATCCCGGTGAGGATGCCGGGCTTTACGCTGCAGTGAAAGCGGTCGGTGAAGAACTCTGTCCTGCATTGGGATTAACCATTCCCGTCGGTAAAGACTCCATGTCGATGAAAACTCAATGGCAAAATGACGACGGTCAGTCTCAAACCGTGACGTCACCATTGTCTTTAATCATCACCGCTTTCGCTCGGGTGGAAGATGTGCGCAAAACCATCACTCCTCAGCTGAGAACCGATCAAGGTGAAACAAGCTTAGTGCTGATTGATTTGGGCAATGGTAAAAATCGCCTTGGTGCCACCGCGCTGGCTCAAGTTTATAAACAGTTAGGCGACAAGCCTGCAGATGTTGATAACGCTGCGCAGTTAAAAGATTTTTATAACGCGGTTCAAACGCTGGTCGCCGAGCAACAAGTTCTCGCTTATCACGATAAGGGTGATGGCGGTTTACTGGTTACGCTAGCAGAGATGGCTTTTGCTGGTCACTGTGGGCTTGACGTCAATATTGCGCCATTAGGGGATGACCACTTAGCGATTTTGTTTAATGAGGAACTTGGGGCGGTATTACAGATACGCAATGACGATCTAGATTCAGTATTGACCACCTTAGCGAATCATGGATTACAAAGCGGTTGCCATGTGATTGGCACGGTAATGGACTCAGATACCCTACGTATTACTTCCGATCAGCAAGTGGTGGTTGAACGTAAGCGTACTCAATTACGCACTATTTGGGCTGAGATGACGCATAAAATGCAGGCATTGCGTGATAACCCACGTTGTGCTGATCAAGAGTTTGCCGCTAAGCAAGATAATCTTGACCCAGGCTTAAATGCTCAGCTAACTTTTGATGTTCAGCAAGATATTGCAGCGCCTTATATTGCCAAGGGCAGTAAACCTAAAATGGCGATTTTGCGTGAACAAGGCGTTAACTCTCATGTGGAAATGGCCGCCGCTTTCGATCGTGCTGGTTTTGATGCTCTTGATGTACATATGAGCGATATTTTAGCTGGGCGGGTAGTGCTTGATGAATATCAGGGATTGGTTGCTTGCGGTGGTTTTTCTTATGGTGACGTATTAGGTGCCGGTGAAGGTTGGGCTAAATCTATTTTATTTAACTCACAGGCTCGTGAACAATTTGCTCAATTTTTTGAGCGTCAGGACACCTTGTCGCTTGGAGTATGTAACGGTTGTCAAATGCTGTCTAATTTGAAAAGCTTGATCCCTGGTGCTGAGTTATGGCCTCGCTTTGTTCGCAATGAATCAGAGCGTTTTGAAGCCCGCTTTAGTTTAGTGGAAGTGCAATCTTCATCATCATTATTTTTAAATGGTATGGCTGGATCACGGATGCCCATCGCGGTATCTCATGGGGAAGGACGAGTGGAAGTTCGCGATCAAGCTCATCTGACCGCGTTAGAGCAGTCGGCAACCGTTGCATTGCGCTTTGTTGATAATTATGGTCAACCGACTCAACAGTACCCGAGTAATCCAAATGGTTCACCTAATGCGATAACTGGTTTAACCACTCAAGATGGTCGCGTGACCATCATGATGCCTCATCCTGAACGTGTATTCCGTACTGTGGCAAACTCATGGCACCCTGAGCATTGGGGAGAGAATGGGGCTTGGATGCGAATGTTCCAAAATGCGCGTAAATATCTAGCCTAATTAAAGGCAAATATCCTATTGTGCATTGGATAGTAAACTTATCAGCCGCTCATCGAGCGGCTGATTTTCGTGGTCACGAAACATGGATTGCTATCGACTTTTTATTAAAGATTGGCGGCCTTAGTGGCGATGGGTTTACTTTAATCACAGAATCTGTCTATGCTCATGGGGATGATGAGAGCCATCCGTGACTCTCACCAAAGACCAGCCGACGATTGTTCAAATTTGTTGCAGGCTAATTTGTCACTGACTTGCCGCCTTCCGGCAATGGCACGTTGTTTGGCTATAGATGAGCAATAATTTGTAAAAATAGCGGCAAAAGATTGTGATTTGTGGTCTAATGCCGCGCTTACCAAGGGATGGTGATCACTACATTCGAATGCAATGTAGGTTGATAAGTAATCCCTTATTCTTCCCTTAGGAAAATGAAATGTCAGATAATAAAAAATTCACCGTTAAAGTGACGGAAAAGAAAAATGGTTGGGCGGCCGAGATCGTTCGCCAAGTCACTTCTCGTAAAACTGTCGTGTCAAAACGTGAAATGGGTTTTGAAACTGAAGCGCAAGCACAAGCTTGGGCTGAAAAAGAATTAGTTGGTTTTATTGAAAATCAAGCTAAGCGTAATGAGCGTAAAGCGCTTGCGAGAAAAGAAAAGCAAGAGCAAGAGCAGACAGATCAAGAATAATCTTGAATGTTATACCCTTGCGACTTGAAGCTGCAGGGGTGTTGGCTACGTTCGTTCGCCCCTATCACATAGTCTATCTATGCTCATGGGGACTCACTTGCCGCCTACCTGCGACTCCAAGTTGTTTGGTTATACCCATAAAATAAAAACCCGCTATACCCTTCCGACTTGAAGTTGCTACCTACCGGCAACGGCAAGTTGTGTGGGTATAATGAGTGCGGGTTTTTATTGTCAATATAGGGAAAGTCTACTGGTCTGTTAACGAAACTGACCAACTTGCGGCAAATACTCAAAGCCCGCACTCGCTAAACGAGTTTCCAGTGCTTGACGGTCAATGACAAAGTTGTCGCATAGTTTGTCTAGATCACCAGCAAAATCATCTCTCAACTTCATATTAACGATACTCATTAACATGATGGGGTCCATAGTCGCAAAATTATCGAGCGTCATGATTAATCCTCAAAATCAGAAATCAGTAAGTTAGCAGCAGCGAAGGCGGCTTTTTCTTGAGTTTCTTTCGGTAGAGAAGGATCGCAAGCAATGTCATTTAAAGTGCGCACTGCGCAAGAAATAGCTTTAGGGATATAGCCTTGATCACCACTACCAATCTGGGCGTAAAGCTCACGAACTAATTCACAACAATCATAAACTCGCATTTGAATATCCTATTAAGCAATAAAAACGGTGAGTGATCATACACAGGATGGGATCAGAAAACAAAAATTAACCATTCAAGATTGGTGGCTAATTAACCCTGTGATCAATACCGCTCATGTTTAGGTGATAAAATACCGATAAGCAAAAGGCTGCCATTAAGCAGCAGCCTTTGTAGTCAGCATCCCAAGTAGTTTGGTCTATTTGGTTAGCTCTGGTGGTTTTAGTGCTTGAATTGCCCTTAAATCGTTAATTGCTCTTGGATAAAGCTAACCATGTTGGTCATTGGCACAGCAGACTTTTCACCGCTACGGCGATGTTTATACTCAAAATTGCCTTCATCCATGCTGCGATCTCCGATAATAATCGTATGCGGAATGCCAATCAGCTCCATATCAGAGAACATGACACCCGGACGCTCTTTACGATCATCAAATAAGACTTCAATCCCAGCAGCGGTTAATTCGGCGTACAGTTGCTGTGCAGCTTGTTGAACTCGCTCTGATTTATGCATATTCATTGGGACGATAGCGACTTGGAATGGTGCTAATGCATCTGGCCAGATAATGCCGTATTTATCATGGTTTTGCTCGATAGCTGAAGCGACCACACGAGAAACGCCAATACCATAGCAACCCATTTCTAGAATCGTGTGCTTACCATTGGAGTCGAGCACGCCACAGTTCATTTTCTCAGAGTAGTTAGTACCAAGCTGGAAGATATGTCCCACTTCGATACCACGTTTCAGCATTAAGGTGCCTTTACCACATGGGCTTGGGTCGCCTTCGACTACATTACGTAGATCTGCGATGGGTCCTAGCTCAACATCGCGGCCCCAGTTAATACCGAAGTAGTGTTTATCGTCAATATTAGCACCAGCGCCAAAGTCACTCATTACCGCTACAGAGCGATCAACGATAAACGGTAGCTGAAGACCGACGGGTCCAAGAGAGCCTGGGCCAGCCCCAACCAGAGCGCGAATTTCTTCTTCACTGGCCATTTCGAGTGGTGATGCCACTTCGACTAGGTTTTCAGCTTTAATCTCGTTAAGTTCGTGATCGCCGCGAATGATGAGCGCAATAATTGGCGCTTCAATTTGATCAGATGCTTTAACAAATAGAGTTTTAACGGTTTTTTCAATCGCTAAACCGTGCTGTTCCACGAGTTCAGCAATGGTTTTGGCATTTGGCGTATCAACCAGCGTCATCTCTTGGGTTGGCGCTGGGCGCTCTGTTGTTGCGGCGATGGCTTCAGCTTTTTCGATGTTTGCCGCGTAGTCAGACTCGGTAGAGAAAGCGATAATATCTTCACCACTTTCTGCTAAAACATGGAATTCATGTGAACCGTTACCACCAATGGCGCCGGTATCAGCGAGTACAGGACGGTAATCAAGGCCCATACGATCAAAGGCTTTACAGTAAGCTTCATGCATCGCTTGATAAGATTTTTCAAGACCGGCTTTATCAATATCAAAGCTATACGCATCCATCATACTAAATTCACGCGCACGCATTACGCCAAAGCGTGGACGGCGTTCATCACGGAATTTGGTTTGAATTTGATAAAGATTGATGGGCAATTGTTTGTAAGAGCTAACTTCGTTACGCACGAGGCTAGTGATCACTTCTTCAGCGGTTGGGCTGAGGACAAACGGACGTGTATGACGGTCAGTAAAGCGAAGTAATTCTGGGCCCATTTTTTCAGAGCGACCGGTCTCTTCCCATAGTTCAAATGGCTGGACAACGGGCATTAATGTCTCGATTGCACCGGCATTGTCAATCTCTTGACGAACAATGTTTTCAACTTTACGCAGTACACGTAGACCAGTAGGTAGCCAAGTATAAAGACCTGAAGCCAGCTTACGGATCATACCTGCACGTAACATGAGCTGATGGCTCACGACTTCCGCGTCGTTTGGAGTCTCCTTCAAGGTAGAAAGAAGATATTGACTGGTACGCATTCTATGGTATCCGTTTTATGATGTTGGAAAATACCCTCAGTAAGAGGGAGTAAAAGTAAGCCTCGTATAATATCAGTCAATCGGCTTTGTCAAAAGTACTCAATAGTTGTCACCGTCACTAACTGCTGTTTTACGATGAATTTAACATTGAGATCGAACAGATTGACGGCATATTCTTTGTTATCGACCTGATTTTTTTTATAAGCGGGGCGTGGATCTTGCGCTAGAACTTGTTCGATAACCGCGATAACCGTATCACTGTCGTCGCGGGCGTTGAGTAACGCTAACGCTGATGGACTAAAAGTTACGCTGGTTAGTGAAGGCTCACTTTCTGCATAGCCACCCTGAGCGCTAATGATTGAATCGGAGTAAGGCAGGTAAGGTTTTATATCAATGATAGGTGTGCCATTGACTAAATCAACGCTACCAAGTTGCAGATAGAGCTGATCCCCTTGTTTGGTCACGCCTTTTAATTCAACCGCAGACATACCAATCCCGTTAGGACGAAACGTCGAACGAGAAGCAAACACGCCCACCCGTTCATTACCTCCTAAACGAGGTGGTCTTACGGTTGGTTTCCAGCCAGCAGCTAGATTTTTATCAAATAAAAACAGTAACCAAAGATGTGAAAATTGCTCAATGCCGCGTAGTGCTTCCGGAGAGTTGGCATCGTCTAATAGCTTTAATTTAGCTGTCGCCGCCGGAACTAAGCGAGGTTGACGTGGAACGGCAAATTTTTCCTGATAGGGGGTTTCGATAATACCAATGGGATCAATAGTGTGCATAAAAAACGCTAAACATCAAAATAAGAAAGTTCAAAATAGCACATTTTTCACTTGCTTTTTCATTTGATAATGATTATTAATTGTTATGTTATAATATAACAATTGTGAGGGGCTTTATGAAAACAGGTATTCATCCTGAATATCGACCTGTGGTGTTCCATGATGCTAGGGTCTGTTGACCTTACGAGCTGATTTTTGCAGCAGTTTGTGGCTTCTTTATACAAGGCAGAGGCTTTGAAATGTAGTTACTCTACCTGAGAAGCCGATAACGCCGTAGAAAGGAGACACAAACGCTGCCCGAAGGGTTCGGCTAAAAGTGTTTTACTCTTTGTTGAGAGGTGTTTTGCCTAGAATACTAGGCTACAAACCTCTCGCCGCGATTAAAACACTTTTATCTCGAACAAAATTTAACCTCGAAAGGTTAACAGACCCTAATGTCGATAAATATTTTATGATTGGTTCGTCATTAAAAACCGATCGCACGATTGAGTGGCAAGATGGTAAGACGTACCCCTATTTTACTTTAGATGTATCGTCAGAATCGCATCCTTACTATACCGGTAAGCAACGAGTGATCCAAAAAGAGGGTCGTGTCGCTAACTATAATCGTCGTTTTGCTCAATTTACTAAGGAATAATAGATGAAAGTATTAAGTTCGTTAAAAAGCGCCAAGTCCCGTCATCCAGATTGCCAAATTGTTAAGCGACGTGGTCGGTTATATGTTATTTGTAAGTCGAATCCGCGTTTTAAAGCGGTGCAACGGTAAGCTTAAATCGGGGATACCTTGTTGCCTATCGGTAATGCCAAGTTGTTTAGGTATTGCTTACAAGTTACCCCGACTAAATATGAAAAATTATTAGAGGATAAAATATCCGATGAATCGTCTGATAATTTATTAACAAATAGTTAAAAATAACAATCAAGATCACATTTCGTAACATTTGATGTTTTTACTTATTGGTTTCCTCGAGTACCCTGCCTGCGCATTTGACATATTTATCACAAATGCATAGGAATAATAACAAGGAGGGAACAGATGAGTTCATCTGCTTCAATTAATAAACCAGCACCGCAAAAAAATCGTTTTACGCGCTTTTTGGATGCTGTTGAATATCTAGGGAATTTACTCCCACACCCTATCACTTTATTCGCTATTTTTTGTGTGGCGATTCTTGTCGCTTCCGGCATTGCCGGTTACTTTGAGGTCTCTGTGGTCGACCCGCGACCGGAAGGAGCTCGAGGACGAGCTGCAGACGGTATGATTTATGTTGTGAGCTTACTCAATGGTGAGGGTTTGCAGCGTATAGTGACTAACTTGGTGACTAATTTTACTGGTTTTGCTCCCTTAGGGACGGTGTTGGTTGCCATGCTTGGGGTATCAATTGCTGAGCATTCCGGTTTATTATCAGCCGCGATCCGTGGCATGGTGATGGGCGCTTCAAAGCGCATGGTCACTTTTACCGTGGTATTCGCTGGTATTATGTCCAATACCGCAGGTGAATTAGGTTATGTGGTGCTTATTCCACTCGCCGCGATGCTATTCCACTCTCTTGGTCGTCATCCATTAGCCGGTTTAGCGGCCGCTTTTGCGGGGGTTTCTGGAGGCTATTCTGCCAATCTTCTGATTGGTACTGTGGATCCGTTACTTTCAGGTATTACAGAAACCGCGGCAAGAATTTTAGACCCTGAATACATCGTGGGTCCTGAAGTAAACTGGTACTTCATGGCGGTTTCTACTTTCTTTATCTCAATCGCGGGGGCTTGGGTAACGGAAAAAATTGTGGAACCTAAACTTGGCAACTATGATGTGGCTCAAGCGGGCGATGATCTCTCACAAGATAAAATGGGCTTTTTGACGGATATCGAGAAAAAAGGTCTTAAATTTGCTGGCTTAGCAACCTTGGTTGTTTGTGGTTTATTAGCTTGGACCATAGTGCCTGAAAATGGTGTTTTACGTCATCCCGAGACAGGTTTAGTCGCTGGCTCACCTTTCTTACGCAGTATCGTTGCTTTTATCTTTGTGTTCTTTGCTATTCCGGGCTTTGTGTACGGTAAAGTAGTTGGCACCATGAAGAATGACCGAGATGTGATTAATGCAATGGCCACATCCATGTCCTCAATGGGCATGTATATTGTGTTGGTGTTTTTTGCAGCTCAGTTTGTGGCATTCTTTAGCTGGACTAACTTTGGTCAAGTGTTCGCTGTTGGTGGGGCTTCTTTCTTGCAAACGATAGGTCTTACTGGGCCTATGCTATTTTTTGCTTTTATTTTGATGTGTGGTTTTATTAACCTGATGATAGGTTCAGCATCGGCGCAATGGGCAGTGACCGCGCCTATTTTTGTACCTATGTTGATGTTAGTCGGTTATGCCCCTGAAACGATTCAAGCCGCCTATCGAATTGGTGATTCTGTCACCAATATTATTACGCCAATGATGAGCTATTTTGGTCTTATCCTCGCGATTGCGAGCCGATATATTAAAAACCTTGGTATAGGTACGCTGATCGCTGTCATGATCCCTTATACCATCGTCTTTACTGCTGGTTGGAGTGTGCTGTTCTTTATTTGGGTATTTGTTTTAGGTATGCCTGTTGGCCCTGGCGCTGCCACTTATTACATGCCTTAACAGGTTGAGTTAAAATCATTAATAATCAACGCCGCTGCTGTGATTAAACACAGTGGCGGCATTTTTATACTCTTGCTACTCCAAGTTGTTTGGGAAATTCTCTTTTTTACTTGCAGCAGTGTTGGCTAGCGCCGACGAGCTAGCCAGCGATCTAAATGATTGGCAAACTCACGCCGCTCTGTTTGTGATAATGCATTTGGTCCACCGGTTTGAATACCACTAGAGCGCATCGTTTCTAAAAAATCGCGAATATTCAGCCGAGCTTTGATGGTTTCTGAGGTAAATAGTTCTCCTCTTGAGCTGAGCGCTAAAGCACCTTTCGTTATGACTTCATCGGCTAATGGAATGTCAGAGGTAATCACTAAATCACCGGCAGCAACTCGTTTAACAATTTCGTTATCGGCAATATCAAACCCTGGAGCGACTTGCAGGGCAATAATATTGTTACGTTTTGGTAGCGGAATCACGTGGTTGGCAACAAAAGTACATTCCACTCCAGTACGTTCAGCGGCTCTCACCAGTGTTTCTCTTATTACTTTCGGACAAGCGTCGGCATCGACCCAAATTTTCACATTCATTCCTTATTGATCAAATACACTATACCCTTCCGACTTGAAGCTGCAGGGGCGTTGGCGACCTTGGTGCGCCACAATCACATAGTTTATCTATGCTCATGGTGACTGAGTCACTTGCCGCCTGCCTGTAACTCCAAGTTGTTTGGAAGAGGTTAATTATTGGCTGTATTATTGGTTATTTGTTCTAGTTGTTCGATTCGTTTAAGCAGTAAAGCCACTTGTTGCTCAAGCCGAGTAATACGCTGTTGATCACTGATATTGGCTTGTTGTTGGTTATCGAGCTTAGGCACTTGCTGAGTTTGCTTCCAGCTTTTAATAGCGGCAATGAGTGCTGGCATTGGTAATGGCGTGCTAAGGCGAGACTTGACCAGTGCAACACTGGGCTCTTTTCCTTGTTGTTGTAATTGAGAAAAAATAGCTTCTAGTTCATGTTTGAGATCGTGAGTGATCATAATTAATCCTTGTTCAATGGCGAAGTCTAACCTTATGACTAATCTCGGCGCTTTTCTCACTGGGATATTACACAAAACTTGGCATTGCAGATAGACGGTAAGTGAGTTTATCCCCATGAGTATAGGTAGACGGTGTGATTGAGGTGAAACAGAGTCGCCAACCCCGCTGCTATTTCAAGTAGGCAGGGTATAAGCTCGCCTATCGGTTTATGTAAGAGACTTGGTAAAATAAGCAGTCGTTTGTAAGAGATCTCTCACCCGTGTTGTAAGAGAAAAACGATATCGCTAGGTAATCTTAGTGAATTGTTTATTTAACCTATTGTTTCATATGGGCTTAATTTAGTTGTAAATAACTTGTTGTCTTTTGGTTGCCCTGGCTCAGATTGAATAATACGTAAAAGCCAGTAAATTATAAAGCGTTGCCACGGGAATGGCAGGGAATGTAAGCCCAAGAAGGGTGACTTCAAGGAAGAGGGGTGTTTATGGAATAGACACCCTTATACAAAGCAACCACTAAGGACAGTGCCATTAATAAGCATATTGATGGGTAAGGAAAGCTAAGCCGAATGGAATAGGCTGATGTAGTATTAGGATCTCGCTAGGACACCGCTTAAGGAATAAGTGATGCTGCTGATCAGGAAAGATTAGCATGATGGATGAAAGGACACCGCCAGGGTGGCGATGAATGGAATAAATCACTGGATTGTGCTGATACTATTAAGGATGATGCAGGGAGCAACAACCAGTAGCCGGACAGCTACGAGTAAGAGTCAAGCCCCGATACCATAGTGTGTCGGGGCTTTTCTTACTTCACCCTCGATCACAGAGTCTGTCTATGTTCATCGGGGAGTATGAGCCATCTTTGGCTGTTATCCAGTTGTAGTTGACCACGGCAAATGCCAACTTAGGGCTGTTCAAATTGGTTAGTCACTTTTCGCCTAGCTGTAACTCCAAGTGGTTTGGGTATAACTAAGTATTTAATACAAGGATAGTCTGTGACGATAGTGACACGTAGAACGCTTATCGTGCCTTATACTGAGACCTTAGAGTCTGATTTTTTAATGCTTAACTGTTGTGCTAAAAATCGCGCTCAGATGAACGGGCCGAAAACCGTATCAGCGGCGAGGGAGCAGTTTCGGCGAATTTTACACGATCCTAGTTTGTATGCGATGGCGGTGCTGGACAATTATAATCGTGAGTATATGGGGCACCTCTATCTCGAAGTTGAGCAGCAGCAAGCGGAACTTGGCTTTATTTTTGATAAAAGTTATTGGGGACAAGGGCTGGCTAGTGAGGCACTACAGGCGTTTTTTCCTAAAATTTGTCAGCGTTTTGATCTGCAAAATGTGACCTCATTGGTTAATGCGCAGCATCTAGCCGCTCAATCGCTATTAATAAAATTAGGTTTTGCGCTTTGGCAGATTGAAGAAGGCGTATTAGGCGTGCTGTATCATTATCAATGGGCCGCGAGTGCCGATAATCGTTGAACTTATTACTCCCTCGCTGCTGACGAGGGAGCTAGGATAAAAAGATCACCACCGCTAAGGAACTTTGTGAGGTGGAATAGTGAAATCGACAGGGTTGAAACCGAGCATAATTAATTGTCCTTGATAGCAATCATCACCGACAGCGGAAAACTCAAAGTGATAAATCGTATGCCAGCGCCAGCGTCCATGAGGGGTTTTCCATTTATGTTGCCCAAAAGAGGTACTGATCAGTTGTAAATCGAGCGCCGCGCATTTTCTAGCAATGGCTTGCTTAGCGATTTCTGACTGACGGCGTTGCTGCCAAAATAGGTAGCAAAGCATGCTTAGCGCAACGATTCCAATAAGATGACTCACATTATTTCCTTATCGTTTATGAAAGCTTATCTCCGCTTTACTTGATGCTGTAATGCCGAGTGATTTGAGCATAGAGGCGGGCTTATTTATACAGTCTGACTTACACCGATCGCGTGGTTTGCTGTAAATGAATTAATGCTTGAGTTAATTCTGGGCATGGGCTGCTATGTAACAAAGGCAAAAAGATCACTCGCAGTTCTGGCAACATAACCAAATCAGCAAACAGCTGATTAAATAACGTTTGATCACCAGTTTGCGCCAAACGCAGTAAGAAAAGTTGCGCGCGATGAGTGCTTTGTAGCGCGGACCAGCAACGTCCTGCAATGGCAATTAACACTTCTGGATGACATAAACAAGGTTCGGCTAATAGTGTTTCAATAACTTGGGCCAATGGCTCAGGTTCAGAACCTGAAAGGGCGCGAATTAACGCGGCGACCAAAAACAGGTCGATTTCTTTGGTTTGATAACAGTCTTGAAGACGTTGTTGCAACGCTTGAGCGATCGCCGTTGGCAAAGTGACGTGTTCTAACATGCCGAGTAATGCATAAAGCACTGAACTAGGAAGATAAGGTAACGCATTAATAATTAAATCATGATTATCGACCTGATCTAATCGCGCGCAAATATCACTAATACCTTGTAGACCCACCGTTTGCCAATTATTCCATCCCATATCACCGCTCAAGTAATGTTGGGCATGTTCGTAATATTGGCTACATGGTAACGACAGTTGACGGCGGATACGGCTATGAATGACCGCCATTTTGTCCTCTTTAGGTTGGTAGGTATAAGGGTTGTTTGCCAATTTTTGTTGTTGCTGTTCGCTCAGTTCCCCTGTTAAACGAGAGCCCATTGCTTCAAGTACATAGTTGAGGAATTGTCCAACCTCAGCTTGAGCAAGTAAGCCTCGTTCATCGAGAGCGAACTTAACGAACCAAATCCAAGGTTGTTGCTGTTGATTCCAGTATACGATGGCAAGATGCGCATGGCGCTGTAGCGGGTAAGGATAGGGTTGGCGTCCTTGTTCTACGGCGATAAATTGTTGCGCATCAATCTCTTGCACTCGGCGTCCGAGATCGAAAATTTGGTAGTCAACTTGGCTTTGCTGAAGTAAATCGCTAAGGGTATGAATCGGTTGCATAACAGACAATTGTTCCTAACTTTTATTGTTTAATCAATGGTATCATTTGTCACAAATTCAAGCCTTGAATTCCTGCTTTATAGTGGTAAAAAAACATGACAGTTCCAACCCATTTCCCATTGTTATTAGAACAATTAACCCAAGAGTTGAAAAATGCCGCATTATGGCAGGCCAGTGCTCCGGATGAGAATAAGCTGAGTAGTCAACAACCCTTTGCGCTTGATACCTTGGCTCCGCACGAGTGGTTACAATGGATTTTTATCCCGCGTATGTGGCAATTGATCGAGCAACAAGCTCCTATGCCGAAAGGCTTTTTAGTGACTCCTTATTTTGTTGAGGTATGGAAAAACCAAACTGATTACCAACCTATGATTAACCTACTGGCCAAGATGGATAGCGTGGTACAACAATGTTAGACATCATTTATCAAGATCAATATTTTGTGGCGGTGAATAAACCCGCTGGTATGCTGGTGCATCGTTCATGGCTGGATAAGCATGAAACTCAATTTGTGATGCAAACGTTACGTGATCAAATTGGCCAGCATGTTTTCCCGTTACATCGCTTAGACCGCCCCACCTCAGGGGTATTGGTATTCGCTTTATCCAGTGAAGTGGCTTCAGCGGTGATGCCGATGTTTGCTAATCAGCAGATGGAAAAAACCTACCATGCCGTGGTGCGAGGCTGGATTGAGCAAGCGGATGTTTTGGATTATCCATTGAAGGTTGAGTTAGATAAAATCGCCGATAAGTTTGCTCAAGAAGC
>SLFB01000178.1 GCA_007124475.1 Vibrio sp.
GGTTTTGGCCGCCAAAAAGGCCACACAGAGTTGTACCGTGGTGCTGAATACCAAGTGGATTTTTTACCCAAGGTGAAATTAGAAATTGCCACTCAAGCTGATAACGTGGATCGCGTTCTTGAGGCGATCATTAAAGCGGCGCACACCGGCAAAATCGGTGATGGCAAAATTTTTGTTTATGACTTAAGTCATGCGGTTCGCATTCGTACTGGCGAAACCGACAGTGAAGCGCTTTAAACATTCAATGGATTGGAGAATATGACTATGGAATTGTCACTGACAGTAACTGAGCTGCGCTATGCACTGGATACGTTTTTTTTACTCATATCAGGTGCACTAGTAATGTGGATGGCGGCGGGATTTGCCATGTTAGAAGCGGGCTTAGTTCGCTCTAAGAACACCACCGAAATTTTAACCAAAAACTTTGTTTTATATGCGATAGCTTGTACCACCTTTTTGATTATCGGCTATCACATTATGTATGTGAATAATACGGAAGGTGGCTTATTTCCTTCCTTAGGTGGCTTGATTGGCAGCCAAGAAGAAGGGGCGGATTTTGCCTTACAAGCGGATTTCTTCTTCCAAGTAGTATTTGTCGCCACCGCCATGTCAGTGGTCTCTGGTGCTGTGGCTGAGCGAATGAAACTATGGGCATTTTTGATTTTTGCCTTAGTACTGACGGCATTTATTTATCCGGTTTCGGGTTACTGGACATGGGGCGGCGGCTTTTTAGATGCAGCAGGATACAGTGACTTTGCTGGTTCTGGGATTGTTCATATGGCCGGTGCTTCTGCGGCTTTAGCGGGCGTGCTATTACTTGGTGCTCGTAAAGGTAAATACGGTAAAAATGGTCAAATCTACCCAATTCCTGGGTCAAATATGCCATTAGCAACTTTAGGTACTTTTATTCTATGGTTTGGCTGGTTTGGTTTTAATGGCGGCTCGCAATTGATGGTGTCGGACTTTGAAAACGCAACCGCGGTAGCGCAAGTCTTCCTCAATACTAATGCGGCAGCGGCAGCGGGGGCGATAGCAGCTTTGTTAGTGTGTAGAACCACTTGGGGTAAGGCTGATTTGACCATGATCCTTAATGGCGCTTTAGCGGGTTTAGTGGCGATCACCGCCGATCCTTTATCTCCATCACCACTTTATGCACTGGCAATTGGCGCTGTGGCTGGAGTAATTGTGGTGTTTAGTATTGTGGGGTTAGATAAGCTTCGCATTGATGATCCGGTCGGCGCAATATCAGTGCACGGTGTGTGTGGTTTATTTGGTTTACTGGTGGTGCCCTTAAGTAACCCTGAAGCGACCTTAACGGCTCAGTTATTTGGTGCCGCGGTGATCTTTGCTTGGGTGTTTACCGCTAGTTTAGCCGTATGGGCCATCTTGAAAGCCACCATTGGTATTCGAGTCTCAGAAGAAGAAGAAATGCAAGGTATGGATATTCATGATTGTGGCGTTGATGCTTACCCTGAGTTTGTGACTCTAAAATAGTGATATTAATTTGAGTTATCCCCTTACTGAGAAATCAGTAAGGGGATTTTTTATGCTTGTAAGCGACAAGCATAAGCAATATGGGTGATTGCGACCGTTTGACCCACAGCAAATTCAGCGTGGCGGTTAGTGATCACCGATAAAGTGAGCTCATCGAGCTGTAGAGTATAAAAATAATCATGACCACGAAATTCACGGCTGATCACCACCGCTTGAACCTGTTGCTCGTCTAATTCATGACTAAGCTGAATATCTTCAGGGCGAATGGAAAGCGTGACACTGGGCTCTGATAATCCAGGCAGCGTAACATCCCCTAAGCGAGTCTTGACCTGATCGCCATCCACATGACCCGTAATTAGATTAGTGTGACCTAAAAACTGAGCAATAAAGGCGTTCTTAGGTTGTTGATAGACCTGTTGCGGCGTGCCGATTTGCACTAAGTTACCTTGCTGCATGACCCCAATTTTATCGGCAAAGCATAACGCCTCGGCTTGATCATGTGTGACTAAGATGACCGTAGTCCCTGAACGTTTAAATAACTCACGCATTTCATTACGTGTGGCTTCACGAAGCGCTGCATCAAGGTTACTAAATGGCTCATCAAGCAGCACGAGATCTGGCTCAGCAGCTAAGGTACGAGCAAGTGCCACTCGCTGTTGCTGTCCACCGGATAACTCACTGGGATAACGATGAGATAAATGGTTCAGCCCCATTAGCTCTAACCAAGGGACGGCTTTTTTAGCGCGTTGGTTTTTGGGGGTGGTGCGCATGGCAAACATGATGTTTTGTTCCACTGTCATATGTGGAAATAACGCATAATCTTGAAAAACAATACCAATATTACGCTCTTGCGCTGGCAGATTGGTCATGTCTTTGCCATGCAGAGCAATTTGCCCTGAGTTTGGTTGCTCAAAGCCAGCCAACATGCGTAATGTCGTGGTTTTGCCACAGCCACTTGGACCCAATAAGGCCAAAATCTCGCCAGCTCGGAGTTGAAAAGAAACATCCGCGACCGCTGGTTGATCGCTATCTGCGAACCATTTTACCAATTGCTGCGCTTGAATTTGGTACTGGCAATGAGGTGCATTTTCCACCGGTAGTGTGTCTTGCATAGCGTCGATAACAACTTGATATGAGCTCATTGGGTACCTTTGATCTTTTCACGATTTAAAATTAAACCGATGGATAAACTAGAAAATAAAACAATAGCTGTAGCAAAAGGCGCAGCCTCTGCCATCATCCCTTCTGATGTGCGTGAGAACACGGTCACCGCTAAAGTGTGATAGCCCGTTGGAGCGAGTAAGAAGGTGATTGGTAATTCTTTCATGCAGAACAGAAACACTAAAGCGATGGAGGCTAAAATGCCGCGTCTTAAGCGAGGCAGGACCACATAAAAAAAGCTAGCACTTGGACTATAACCTAAAGATTGTGCCGCTTCTTCGGTATTTTTTCGAGTTTGGATCAGTGCACTGCGAATGGGGCCCATTGCGAGGGCAAGGGTTGCCAAACTCCAAGTTAAAATCAGTAATGCTAAGGTTTGATATAAGAAAAACGCGCTATGCAGAGCAAAAAACACCATAGCTAAAGCCAGTGTTAAAGGCGGTAATGCGTAACCAATATAAGCACTGCGTTCCATTAGTCGGGTTAGTGAAGATGGATAGCGAGTGGCTAAATAGCACAGAGGTAACGCCATCAAGGCGGCCAGTAAGGCAGCTGGCGCTGCAGCAAAGGCAGAGCGAGCAAAAGTAAACGGCACTTGCATCAGTAAACTGGCCTCTGGCGGTATGACGATCATCCAGTAACCTAGCATGGCTAAAGGTAGAGCAATGGAGGCCGCAAAGACAAAAATAATATATCCCCATGCCAGTGGAGCCCAAGCGCCTAAGCGCTGTAACTTGGCTTGTCTTGCTACGCCACTGCCGACACTAGACAGGCGTTTACGTTTTAAAATCGAGTATTCAACGAATAAAAAGCTCCCCGCTAGGGCCAGTAACATCAGTGATAGCCAAGCGGCGTAAATGCGATCAAACGCCCCTGAATATTGGTTGAAAATGGCAAAGCTAAACGCTTCATAGCGCATTAATGCTACCGCGCCAAAATCGCCCAGCACATAAAGAGCCACCACCATATAGCCAGCCAGTAGCGCTGGTAGTAAATGCGGTAGCATCACAAAACGAAAGGTGGCTAATCGTGAATAACCAAGGCTGTAGGCGCTCTCTTCTAAGCTACTGTCTAGTCCTAACAGCGCGGCGCGTAGGTTTAAAAAAATGTAAGGGTAAGTATAGAGCGACAGTGCCCACACCGCGCCCCAGTAGCCAGAAATATTACTGATTCGAATATCAAATAAGTGGGCTAATGCACCCATATTGCCACCGATACCAAGTAGCGCGTAGGCCATCACATAGCCCGGTATGGCAAGGGGAATAATCGCGAGAATGGTTAATAGTTTTTTTCCGGCTATCGAAGTACGAGTTACTAACCACGCCATCGGCAGGGCTAGAAAAGTACAAACAGCTAAGACGCCTAAAGTGAGCGACAGAGTATTAATTAATAATTGCCAATTGCGGGCGCGAAACACCAGTTCGAGCACTTGATCGTAATCAGCTTGGGATGCGCGTAACAGTAAATAAAACAGTGGAATGATCATCAATAGTGAGATAAAGCCAGCACTGAGCAGCAAATAAAGCGGAGGGCGTTGACTAATAGCGGGTGCCGGAAAATCTGATTGTGATGAAACACTCATGGAGTTACTACCTGTATTCAGCGTCCTTGGTGGAGTTTGCTAGTGATTACTATCTCTCGATTGAGCTTCAACCTCAGGCTGAGAGAGTTAGGTTAAGACCACATCATGTGGTCGGGTTGCATAGTCTGGATTACGATTAAATAGCAAAGCCAATGCTTACGCACTGGCTTTAATCTGAGATAATATCATTAACGCTGACGAATCAGGAATGAAATAATCGTAAAACTTATAGCAAACCTGCGTCACGCAACAGTTTTAAGGTACCTTGTAGGTCAGCCAGTTGATCGAGGTCAATACTTGGCGCCGCTTGCAGTAGTGTGTCTAGCTCGCCCAACACTGGGTTAGGAATAATGCCCTGTGTGACTGGATACTCACCAACGACAGAAGTAAAGTACTGTTGAGCGGATGGAGACAGCATGTACTCAATAAATTGAATAGCTTGAGGTTGTTTTTTGCTACTCTTTAGCATTGCAACGCCGGCAACATTCACTAGGTTGCCAATATCACCTTCAGCAAAGTAAGTTTGCTTGACTGGGTAATTCGCATTTTGAGCAACAAAGCGTGGTAAGTAGTAGTTG
This sequence comes from Vibrio sp., assembly GCA_007124475.1. Lineage (GTDB taxonomy): Bacteria > Pseudomonadota > Gammaproteobacteria > Enterobacterales > Vibrionaceae > Vibrio. The sequence goes on from SLFB01000178.1 coordinate 4,816, forward strand.
TTAACTAACGCAAAATCGATTTCGCCATCGCCAATCGCTTGTACTTGGGTGGTATTATTACGATAAATTTTCGGCTGGTTAGCTTTCATCGCTTTTAACCAAGCTAAAGTTTTTGCATCGCCATGCTCAACACGCATTGCGGTAACGAAGGATTGGAAGCCACCGTTAGTGGGCGCGAGACCAAAGCGACCTTTGTATTGTTCTGACGTGAGATCAAACACAGAAGCTGGAATTTCTTCTGCAGAAGCTCGCTCAGTAGAATATGCGATAACGCGTGAGCGGCCACTTGCCGCCACCCATTGTCCAGTTTTACTGGTATAAATTTCAGGCAGCTGTTTATACACACCTTCTGGTAAAGTGGCTAATAGGCCGGCGTTAGCTAGGGCGCCCATTGCGCCAGCATCTTGCCCCCAATATAAATCAGCCGGCGAGCGAGCGCCTTCTTCCTGTAGTAAAACGGCTAATTGAGCGGTACCACCGTAACGCACGTTAACTTTAATGCCACTTTGTTTTTCAAATTGTTCAATAATTGGTTTCACCAAGGTTTCACCACGGCCAGAATAGAGCGTTAATTCTTGGGCTTGCACGAATGAACTCGCGATTAAACTGCCAGCTAGAGCCATGGTTGAGAGCAACTTCTTTTGCATAAATAAACCTTTTATCTCAATGTAGTAGGGAGGAAGTGGTGGTCAATGAGAACGAAATGAGATCGTCTTGACACTATTTACAAATAAGTTTGATAATTATTATCAAATGCAGTTACTGGGTCAATCATTATTCATTTAATAATCTGAA
>SLFB01000052.1 GCA_007124475.1 Vibrio sp.
CTGATAAGCAACAAGTCTGTGACACATTTTCTGTAGCCAAATGAGGTGTACTATCACACCTCTTTGCATATATTGATAGGCTAACCCATTATTTGCTGAGCAGAAACCAAATGACAGCCTGCTTGTTGCATCATGGTTAACGCTCGTTCGCAATCACCAACCGCTAAGTCAACTCCCCGACAAGCATCTTGCACTACCCAAGTTTTAAACCCCAAAGAAATCGCATCCAAAGCGGTAAATTTGACACAATAATCCGTCGCTAGCCCTGCGATATAAACATCGGTAATGCCATGTTGACGCAAATAGTCGGCTAATCCGGTCTCATGACGACGTTGATTATCAAAAAAACCACTGTAGCTATCGATAGCTTGATGAGTCCCTTTGTAGATAATATGTTCGATAGCGTCGAGGTTAAGACCTGCTATAAACTCCGCACCGACGGTATCTTGCACACAATGATCCGGCCATAATATCTGTTCAATGCCATCGAGGGTCATCACCTCACCCGGTTGCTTGCCTTGAGTCGATGCAAAACTGGCGTGAGCGACTGGATGCCAATCTTTGGTAGCGATAACGTGGTCAAAGTGAGGCATTAATAAATTAATCACTGGCACTATACGCTCACCATTTGGGACAGGTAACGCACCATGAGAAGCAAAATCATTTTGTACATCTACTAAGATCAAAGCCTTATACATATCAATCCTTTTATATCGACTTACTGATTGGATAACCTTCGGTTAGTAGCTCTTGAATAAAGCACGAGCCACTGCCAGTATAGGTTATCCATACTTTTTCTTTTGCCCGAGTCATTGCAACATAAAACAAACGACGCTCCTCGGCAAACGGAAAATCCACTTGATTTTGTGTTAGCGCACTATCTAAATGAGGGTATTTAACTCGAGCAGGAAACTGTCCATCATTAACAGATAAGATAATAACATAATCGGCTTCTTTTCCTTTACTTCCATGGCAGGTCATAAATTTAATGTTTAACTCAGTAAACCGCTTTTGCCAATCGGACAAATGCTCCGGCTGGCGATAATGATTACGCCCGAGCAGTAAGACTTGTTTCGATGCTCGATTTTGCCTATTGAGTTTATCTAAGATCTTCTCAATTTGATTACTGGCACATAACACCACAGCTTTGGCTTGCTGCGATTTAAAACTATTTAATTGCTTCGCCAGTTGATGTGGATTTTTTTGCACAAAACGGTTAGCCACTAAACCAATTTGATTATTAAAACGATAAGTTGTATCTAAATGATGGAGTGTAGAATGTGGAAAGCGCACTCTAAAATCTGTGGTTAAATTAACATCAGAACCAGCAAATTGATAAATAGATTGCCAATCATCCCCTACTGCAAATAGGTTAGGAGCGTTAGGGGTTTGTTGACACATGGCTTGAATAAAGGCTAATCGAGCGGGTGAAATGTCTTGATATTCATCGATCATAATGAATTTCCAAGGCACAGTAAATTTGCCTTTACGAACATATTCAGTCGCCCGACTGATCATTAAATTAAAGTCAACTTGCTGGTTTTCTTTTAGCATTTGCTGCCAAGCTTGATAGCATGGCCAACATAACGCCAATTCGCTATTTAAACGAGCGAAGTCAGTATGGTCTACTAATCGTTGTTGAATCGCTTTTTTGCTACTACCAAGTTGAGCCAGCGTATCTAACTGTTTCTCAAGCCAAGTAATTAACTTAGGGTTTTCAACATGGCTACCTAACTCATCGTCGCCGACTAAATAAGCAATCGGCCATTGGGTTAAATGTTTTTGCCAACGTTTAAAGTTGGTTGGTGTCATCCAATGCCGCTTTAACCAATCAATACACCAAGCTTTTTTTAATTTTTCATCCAGAGCAAGAGGCGACAGTGCCACTGGTTGGGTCTCGACTTGATTAATAATAAACAAACCTAACTGGTGAAAGGTATTCACTTTCACTTGCTTTGCTACCGCGCCTAATTTATCACTCAATCTTTGCTGCATTTCATTTGCTGCGTCTTTACCAAACGCGACCATCAGCAATTCATCCCCTTGAGCAAGACCACTTTGTAATAAATAAGCAACTCGAGCCGTTAACACACTCGTTTTTCCAGAACCCGCTCCCGCCAAAACCAAGTTATGATCATCATTGAGTAACACCGCTTGCTGCTGCGATACATTTAGCGGCGTAGATTCGAGACGCGAAAATAAATCACGCCATCGTTGTCGCTCCATGTCTAACCACTGCTGGTTACGAGCCTGTAAAACTGGTTCAACGTCTAACAACCAAGGGGCTAATACTTCAAAAACACGCGGAAACTGCTGCATGAATTCAGTTAAATTGATATTTACTTGCCGTAGGTCATGACGCACTCGATCGGCCCATTGAGCAATACGAGAATGAGTCAGGAAAGAAGATGAATCTTGTAACTCTTGTAGCGAAGTTTGCCATTGAGGTAAATATTGACTAAATACTTGTGCCCGGCGGTTAAACCACTGTTGATAAATGGAAATACAGTGCTCAGCGAAATGGCGCGCCTGTGGCCAAGGCAAACCTTGAACGACCCATATTCGTTGCTGATTTTGCTCTTTATGTGCAAAAAAATGCAGCTCAGCCCATAAAATACCGCGGCAAACTTTCACTTCACCATTCCAGACAGAAAACGGGATTCTCTCTTCACTGTGGGAAGACGATAAGATGATATGTTGCTCTTCAGCACGAACGTCATAATATTCATTCGCGACAAAATATCGTGCAGTTTTGCTTGCACTTAGCTGCATGGGGCGCTGTTCCTATTCTTGTTATCAGCAGACATAATAACTTACTCACTGATAGCAATGAAAAGTTAATGTCAATATTTACCGGCGGCGGTGGGTACTGGGGTCTCTGTTTGTTTTATAGCTAAGTGGTATTATACCCAAACAACTTGGAGTTGCAGGTAGGCGGCAAGAGAGTAACAAATTTATCTGGAACAAATTTGAACAGCCGTAGGCTGGCCTGTGGTGAGAGCCACGGATGGCTCTCATACTCCCCATGAGCATAGATAGACTATGTGATTGGGGCGAACGAACGTAGCCGCCCCTTCAGCTTCAAATAGGAAAGAACTATTCGCTCATCTTAGCTATTGATATGTTGCATCATCCAGCACTGAAAAAACACAAACCATTCAACAATCAAACTTTTTATTATTCTTGATCAGAAACTTAGTCTCAAGTTCTGCTAAACTTACTGCTTTCTATGTGCCATCGACGTTAACTGTGCAGCGATTTAATCTCTTACTCCGCCTATACTGGGCCAACAAAACCATCAACTATTGCTTACTCATCTTATTGACGCTGCTTGGGGTGGTTATCCCGACTTGGTATTACCAACTCAATACTTGGATAACCCCACTGATTCTGGGTGTTATCGCTGCCGCCCTTGCTGAACAAGATGATAAATTCTCTGGCCGCTTAAAGGCGATTATTCTGACCTTTATTTGTTTTGCCATCGCCGCTTTTTCTATCGAGCTACTCTTTAATACACCATGGTTATTCGCTATTGGCCTATTTATCTCGACCTTTACGTTTATCATGCTCGGAGCGGTTGGGGCTCGTTATGCGAGTATTGCCTTTGGTTCGTTATTGATTGCGATCTACACTATGCTTGGTGCAGATCAAAGCCAAAACATTTGGTTTCAACCGCTACTTTTACTGACAGGGAGCGCTTGGTACTTTTTTCTTTCTATGCTGTGGTATGCCATCTGGCCGATGCAACCCGTACAACACAGTTTAGCCAATGTTTTTGTCCAACTTGGCCACTATTTTGACGCCAAATCCAATTTATTTCACCCCGTTTCCAACTTAGTACCTCAGCCTTTTCGCATCAACGAAGCCAATGTTAATGCCGCTACCGTTAATGCGCTCAACCAATGTAAGGCAACATTACTGGCTCGTTCCAAACGAGGCCATGTGGATAGCGCCAGTGACCGTTTTCTCGGTTTATATTTTATCGCGCAAGATATTCATGAGCGAGCAAGCTCAACCCATTATCGTTATCAAGATCTGGCAGAACATTTCTCACGTAGTGATATTCTTTTTCGCTTTAAGCATTTACTACAAACCCAAGCACGAGCCTGTCACGATATCGCCCTATCCATTCGCTTAGGACAAGCGTACCAGCATAACGATGCCTCAATTATCGCATTAGATGAGTTACAGCTTGCGTTGGCTTTTTTACAAAATCAGCATAAAACTGAATGGAAAAGCCTGTTAGCGCAACTCAATTATTTATTCAATAATTTAGCTACGGTGGAAAAACAGCTCTGTAGCGTAAGCAACCCTGATGTGAACAACACCGATGATAATGTCTTACAAGATACCGAAGCTCACACGCTAACCTCCATGTGGCAACGTATTCAGGCAAACTGCCAAGTAGATTCATTGTTATTTCGACATGCGATCCGAATGTCTATTGCATTAACGCTTGGTTATGGCGTTATTCAAGCTTTATCACTAGAGCGGGGTTATTGGATTTTACTGACCACACTATTTGTTTGTCAGCCCAATTATGCTGCCACACGACAAAAACTGACATCGAGAATGATAGGTACATTTGCCGGATTGCTGATCGGTGTCCCTCTCTTGACTCTATTTCCCTCACAAGAAAGTCAACTGGCGATGATCGTCATTTCTGGTGTGATGTTTTTTGCATTTCGACTCAATAACTATGGCTATGCTACCGGTTTTATTACTTTATTAGTATTATTCTGCTTCAATCAACTTGGCGAAGGCTATGCGGTTGTCTTACCTCGTCTTGCGGATACAATTCTTGGTTGTGCATTAGCGGTCGCGGCTGTCATGTTAATCCTGCCAGATTGGCAGTCAAAACGGCTTCATAAGGTGATGGCAGAAGCCATTAAAGCCAATCAAAGCTATTTGGCCCAAATTATTGGTCAGTATCGAATTGGTAAAAAAGACAGTTTATCGTATCGAATTGCAAGGCGAGATGCCCATAATCAAGATGCCACATTAGCGGCAGCTATCAGTAATATGTTAGCGGAACCCGGTAAATATCGCTCAGCCAGCGATGAGAGCTTTCGCTTTTTAACCCTTAGTCATGCTCTATTAAGTTATATCTCTACTTTAGGTGCCCATCGAACTCGCATCGAAGATGAGCATATTCATCAGTTAGTATTAGATGCCCATCGCATTATTCATTGTTCCCTTGAAGCATTGTATCAGCAATTATTTACTCATTGTGAGCCACTCACTCATGTCGATACTGATGATGTCGGGCTTGAGAAAAGGTTAGCTGAATGGCGAGATGAAGACGACGCTTCAGCTCGTATGGTGCTGCAGCAGCTGTATCTTATATATCGTATGCTACCTGAACTCCGCTCCCTCGCTAGTAAATTTGCAGTAAGAGTCGACAATCTTGCAACTCACCAATAAAACTTAATATAAACCACTTGCCGTTGCAGTTAGACGGCAAGTAAGCTCATCCACAGACTCTGTGATTGAGCTGAAACGCATCTATGGCCTAGCTTGTATAAAAAACCATAAAGTATAAAAACCACAAACTGCTGCAAAAATCAGCTCGAAAGGCCAACAGCC
>SLFB01000127.1 GCA_007124475.1 Vibrio sp.
GCTTTTTTAGGCTTTATAGCCAAGCAACTCCAAGTAGTTTGGCTATAGCAAGGTGAAAACTAACGACGCAATAAACCTCTCAACGCGTCTATCGCTTGCTTGGCTTCTTCACCTTTGACTTTTTCACCGAGACGGTCAATACCCCGTTCGAGCTCTTGTTGAGCTCTTTGCCGCAAAGCTTCATCAAACACTAAGCGATATCTAGGCTCCGCCCACTGGCCAGAGATATGAATGGGGATCGTCACATCACGTAACTCATCAATGTCCTTGCCTCCCTGGCCTGTCAGCGTACCAACCACTGAAGTGCGAATCACAAAGTCCACCGTTTGCTCGAGATAATTGGCAGAGCCTTGGCCTCGGATCCGTAATAGTGGTGATTGCATGCTCAGATCCTTAGTCACCATTTCGCCTTGATTGAAGCGAAGCGTCGCGGTTAAGGCACTAAAGTCGGTTTGCTTGACCGCTTCAGACTCATCAAGCTTCTGACCCCGCAACCGAGCATAATTAGTCCGTATCAATTGGGCGACATTGATCCCATTCACAGCACCGTCAGTAAAATTAATCGCCACTGTACCTTGTGCGTTGTTCATTATTCCACTCGGCGTTAAGCTATACCCGCGCAAATCCAGCTTAATATTGCCTGTACCTTGTAGTAGATCATTATCGGCCACATCATTGAGTAACGGTTGCACCTGCACTCCGCTGATGGTTGTTTGCAGCTGATAAGTTGCCGGGGTTTTATTGCTATCTAGCTTTGCGCTCGCTGCAATTTTACCTTGGTATAACTCGGCGCTAAAACGCTCTAAGGTCAACACCCCACGATTAAGAGTGATTTGACTGTGTAAGTTCTGAAGCTCGGCATTACCGGCTTTAAACTGCGCTATGGTTAGCTTGCCCGCTAAATCTAAACCTTGTAACGCGGATAGATCGGGTTCCACTTCAGCCACCGCTGGCGCTGGAGAATTCCCCTCCGGCTCACTCACTGAGTCATTATTGGTAAACTCTAACCCTAAAAATTCATCTAAATCGATATTTGGACTGTGTAAAGTAAAGCGAATTTTAGGTATCTCAGTGAGCTGTACATTAACTTGTCCTGACCAAGCCATCTGATTGGCGGTCAAGCTCTCTAAGACTAGATCCAAGTTAGCCTCTGTAATATCAAACCGACTATTCGACTGCATGGTTATTTGCATTGGCGATTGAGGTAATACCTCCCCTTGCAGCGTTGAACTTAACTGAAAAGAGTTCAATTTAACCAAGCTTAACGCGGCATCAATGTACAATTCAGACTGCCCAGTCATATCAAACAGCATATCATCCGTGCTGCCCTTGATAGAAAAGCGCACGTCATTGGCTTGATCAAAAGCAAAGCTAGCTAATTGTACGTCCAACGCCTCTATCTGCAATGCAGGATCTTGCCATTGAGTATGTAGAGCGATATCACGCAGCGCATACTGGCTGAAATCAGCCGATACCTTAAATTGCGCCGAACCGCGAGCGCTGAACTGCTGTAAATTGGTGCGCCCTTGCGCCGAAAATTCAGCCTTAGTCCAGTGATCTGCTGCAAATTCTGACACCATTAAATCGATATCATATAAGCTGGTGTGTGTTGCGAGCTGTTGATCAAGAATATCTAATCGAGCGTGACTCACCGTGACACCGGCTAAGCCTAGCGTCCAATCATTGGTCGACTGTGATTGTTGAACTTGAGTGGTTGCAGGTTCAACGGATGAACCAGAGGCCGTTGATGGCTCTGCCTGCTGTGCCACTTGTGTTAAGCTTTCAAAGTTAGAACGACCATTCTGTAAGGTTTCTAAATAGATCTCCGCCCCTTCAAGGCGAATGTTACCGATTTGAAGATGACGGCTAAACAACGGCATCACCGCCACTTCAACGCCAACGCTTTCGACACTCAATAGATTAGTGTGAGTAAATCCAGCCGGGTTTCTTAATGCCGTTTTACCAAGTTCAAAACCAATCGCTGGGAAAAACTGCCAGCTTATGTCCCCTTCGATCACCAATTCAAGGCCAGTTTTTTGTTTGGTTTGTTCAATAATCAACGGCTTAAATTGATTAGGATTGACAAATAGTACCAAGGCGATCATGGCACTGACCATCATCAGTAACAATGCCGCTATCAATAACAACCATTTTTTCATCTGCTTGTTCCTTGCTTGACGAAATAACACAATAAAAAAAGTGGCCTCTAAAGTGCCACTTAAATTCGAAAAAATAAAGTCAACCTATGGTCAATTTTATGCTTTTAATAACTTAGCAATATGAGCTTTTAACACATCTATCGCAATCCGGTTTTTCCCGCCACGTGGCACGATGATATCGGCGTATTGTTTAGAGGGTTCAATAAATTGTAAAAACATTGGCCGTACCGTTTTTTGATACTGTTTTAGCACTGACTCCATCGTCCGGCCACGCTCTTCAACATCTCGCTTAACTCGGCGTAGCAAGCAGATATCTAACGGTGTATCCATAAAAATAGTCGCATGCATCAAGTCACGCAGACGAGGGTCAGTCAGCAATAAAATGCCCTCTAAAATAATTACTTTTTTCGGAGTCATGGTACTGGTATTAACCGTACGTGTATGCTCACTGTAACTATATTCAGGCACTTCAACCGCTTCACCTCGAACCAGAGCTTGCAAATGTTGACACAATAAATCGTGGTCAAGGGCACTCGGGTGGTCATAGTTAGTTTTGACACGTTCGTCCATGCTTAAATGGCTTTGGTCTTTGTAATAGCAATCTTCCGTGATCACACCAATTTGATGGTCGCCTACTTTCGCGCGCAGCTCGTTATAAATCGTACTGGCAATAAGGCTTTTCCCAGAAGCAGAAGCGCCAGCAATACCGACGATGACGCATTGATTATTATCAGACATGGTTCAGTGTACCCGATACGTGTATGTGAGGAGAATAAGATAAACCGCCTGATTATAGGGAGTTAATCCGCTAGATACCAGTTTAGCAACTAGGAAATCTGCGGATTTTGTTTTAGAGAATAAAATTAATCCAAAGCAAACGATTACTTGCTTTCTATCAACCTATATCATTGCCATTACATGCTTATCTGACTCTGGCCAGAAACGTCACACCAGATGCGGTTTTAGCCTGACACCTAGCCAATGGGCGATTAGTCAATCATGGTTAAATTTATGCTGCTCGGCTTCACACTACCTTGCCAATATAAACTGGCGCAAATTCGCTCAGCAAGCGCAAAGTAGCGCTGACTTTGCTCACATTCAGGACGAGCCGCCACCGTCGGTTTACCAGCATCAAGATCTTCACGCAGAGTCATATGCAGCGGAATTTGCGCCAGTAAGGATAAACCATATTCACTGGCTAAGGTCTGCGCGCCACCCACACCAAAAATAGCTTCATGGTGTCCGCAATGACTGCATATGTGATAACTCATGTTTTCGACCAAACCAATAACAGGCACTTCCACTTTAGCAAACATAGCCGCCCCTTTACGGGCATCTGCTAGAGCGAGATCTTGCGGCGTAGTCACAATGACAGCGCCAGTAACCGGAACTTGCTGTGACAACGTTAATTGGATATCACCAGTCCCCGGTGGCATGTCAATCACTAAATAATCTAGCTCCGGCCATTCGGTCTCGGTTAGTAATTGAGTTAGCGCTCTTGATGCCATAGGGCCACGCCATATCGCCGCATCAGCTTTATCCACCAGATAACCAATAGAATGTGTGTAAATGCCATGAGCTTCAATCGGCTGCATCCATTTATTGTCTCGGACCTGAGGTTTGGCCGCTTGAGTGCCAAACATCATAGGTACCGAAGGCCCATAAATATCCGCATCCAATAAGCCGACTTTCGCCTCACTGGCTGCAATGGCTAACGCCAAATTCGCGGCAGTGGTTGATTTACCCACCCCACCTTTAGCCGAAGTGACGGCGATAATATTTTTAACACCTTTGATACCTGGGGTGACTTTAGTGACGAGCGCTTTGGGCTTAATCGTCAGCTGATAATCAAAGCTCGCCACCAGCTGTGACCGTTGCTGGTTAACTATCCACTGCTGCAACTGACTCGCCACACTCTGCGCCGCAAAAGGGATATCAATCATCAATTGTCCTGAGGGCATAATTTGCACTAGACCCGGCGAATGAGCCCAGTCACTGATTAAATTGGGGTGAGAAAACTGGTTAAGCCAAGAGCAAAAATCATCTCTGGAAATCAATGTACGCATAAGGACTCCTTTTTCGACCATCCTACCATTGTCTTGACTGGCACTGAACCCCAAAAAAGTTAGGGCCTTATCATGACTGACGCCTTGGCGTGAGTGGCTTCATCAGGTAGTATTAACGCTTATTTTCAATACCTATCAAACATAGCGAATAATTAAGTATGGCAACTGAACCGAAAAACGTTTCTCCAAGGAAACTGCTGGTAACTTGTGCCCTTCCGTACGCTAACGGTTCGATCCACTTAGGGCATATGCTTGAGCATATCCAAGCGGATATTTGGGTGCGCTACCAACGCCTGCGTGGCAATATTGTAAACTTCATCTGTGCTGACGACGCTCACGGCACACCAATCATGCTTAAAGCGCAGCAGATGGGTATTACGCCTGAAGAAATGATTGCCGCGGTTAGCGAAGAGCACCAGCAAGATTTCGCCGGATTTGATATTAGTTTTGATAACTATCACAGTACTCATAGTGAAGAAAACCGCGAGCTAGCTTCGCATATTTATCTTGAACTGAAGAAAAATGGTTTTATCTCTAGTCGCACCATTTCTCAGTTATTCGATCCTGAAAAGCAGATGTTCTTACCGGATCGCTTTGTCAAAGGTACTTGCCCAAAATGTAAGTCAGAAGATCAATATGGTGATAACTGTGATGCGTGCGGCGAAACCTACAGCCCAACAGAGTTGATCAATCCTAAGTCTGCGGTCTCTGGCGCAACCCCTGTAATGAAAGATTCTGAGCACTTCTTTTTTGACTTGCCACAATTTGAAAACATGCTCAAAGAGTGGACTCGCTCCGGCTCTCTGCAAACTGAAACCGCCAATAAAATGCAAGAATGTTTTCAAGGTGGCTTGCAACAATGGGATATTTCCCGTGATGCTCCTTACTTTGGTTTTGAAATCCCAGGCGAAAGCAATAAGTTCTTTTATGTGTGGCTCGATGCGCCCATTGGTTACATGGGATCCTTTAAAAACCTGTGCAGCAAGCGCAATGATTTAGATTTTGACGAATACTGGCGTAAAGACAGTCAAACCGAGCTTTATCACTTTATTGGTAAAGATATTGTTTACTTCCACAGCCTATTTTGGCCTGCAATGCTTGAAGGCAGTGGCTTCCGTAAGCCAACCAATGTCTTTGTGCATGGTTATGTCACGGTTAATGGCGCAAAAATGTCCAAATCAAAAGGGACATTCGTAAAAGCCAGTACTTACCTCAAGCACCTAGATCCTGAATGCTTACGTTATTACTATGCGGCAAAATTGAATAGTCGAATCGACGATTTAGATTTAAATCTTGACGACTTCACCCAGCGCGTAAACGCTGATGTGGTCAACAAGATTGTTAACCTCGCTTCACGCAA
>SLFB01000186.1 GCA_007124475.1 Vibrio sp.
TGGGAATCCTTGTTTAACGGGCTTTACCGCTTGCAACAGCGACAACGAAAAAAACGCAAAGAGCTAACCAACCTTATTCGCCGTTTCCGTAATGGGGCCGAATCATTACCCGATGCGGTAGTGGTGTTTCGTGCCGAGGGCAATATTGTTTGGTGTAACCGTTTAGCGCAACATTTATTGGGTTTTCGCTGGCCTGATGATGCTGGGCAGCCCATTTCTAACTTGATCCGCACGCCAGGTTTTATCAATTATTTGCAAAAAAACGATTTTTCAGAGCCGCTCACCATGTATTCGCCATTAAATACGGAGCGTTCCCTAGAGCTAAGAATTGTGCCTTATACCGAAGGTGAACACTTGATGGTGGTGCGCGATGTGACTCAAGTTAAGCAGTTGGAAGGGATGCGGCGCAATTTTTTTGCCAATGTTTCTCATGAATTACGCACCCCGATGACGGTTTTGCAAGGTTACTTAGAAATGACCGAAGATCCAGATTTATTAATTGGACCTATGTGGCCGAAAGCCCATAGTGTGATGACTGAGCAACTGAATCGGATGTCGAGTTTGGTTAATCAATTACTCACCTTATCAAAAATCGAAGCTTCTCCCATCCATGAGCTCGATGAGGTGGTTGATGTTCCAGCGATGCTAGCTATTTTAGAAAAAGAGGCTAAGAGTTTAAGTGGCGATGATCAGCATAAAATACAGTTTATCGTCGATTCGCAGTTGAAAGTGCTCGCTGATGAAGATCAACTCAGAAGTGCGATCTCTAATTTGGTGTATAACGCGGTAAAATATACCCCACCGGGAGCTGAGATTATCGTGCGCTGGTTAGAAACTCCCGCTGGGGCTTGCCTAGAAGTGCAAGACCGAGGAGAGGGGATAGAACCGCAACATTTACATCGATTAACTGAGCGTTTTTATCGGGTTGATAAAGCTCGCTCAAGAGATACTGGTGGCAGTGGTTTGGGGTTAGCGATTGTCAAACATGCGCTATCTCACCATGATACTCATTTAGATATTCACAGTGAAGTTGGTGTTGGCAGCCGTTTTTCTTTTGTGTTACCGAAACGTTTGGTGGTCAAATGCAAGTGAAGCCGTGGCTAAAAAGTACGGCCTTGGGGCTTATTTACTGGAGTGGCATAGTTTGGGCGGATGAGCCACAAGGTTTGGTTGACTATCAGCCGGTGTCAGGTATTGCAGGCAGTTTATTATCGGTTGGCTCTGATACTTTAGCGGGGATGACAACCTTGTGGGCTGATGCTTTCAACGACATGTATCCTAATGTTAACGCTCAAGTACAAGCTTCCGGCTCATCAACGGCACCGCCAGCATTAACGGAAGAGACGGCGCAATTTGGTGCCATGAGCCGGCCAATGCGGCTACGAGAATTAGAAGCGTTTGAGCGTATTCACGGTTATCAACCCACTAAATTGAGAATTGCGATTGATGCTGTGGGGGTGTTCGTACATCGTGATAATCCGATTGTTGGTTTAAATTTAACGCAACTGGATCAGATATTTTCGGTGACACTACGCTGTGGAGCCAGCCAAGGGATTGAGCGCTGGTCTGATCTAGGGTTAGATTTTTCTTGGGCTCAGCGGCGGATTCAGTTATTTGGGCGTAATTCTGTCTCAGGGACCTACGGCTATTTTAAACAAGCCGCCTTGTGTGGTGGTGATTTTAAAGCGCATGTTAACCAGCAACCCGGTTCGGCTTCGGTGGTACAGTCCGTTGCTTCTTCTATTAATAGTTTAGGTTATTCTGGTGTTGGTTATCGTGTCTCAGGAGTGCGTATTATTCCTATCGCTCGTGAAGGAGAGGACTATGTTTACCCTACTCAGCAAGCGATTTTATCGGGACAATATCCTCTGTCGCGTTACTTATATTTGTATATCAACAAGCATCCAGAGCGGCCATTAAAACCATTAGAACGAGAATTTATTCGCTTTATTTACTCTCACCAAGGGCAAGCTTTAGTCAGTAAGGAAGGTTTTTTGCCTATTTCAGCCGATATTGCCCAGCAAGAGCTTGCTGGGCTCGGGATTAGGCCTTAAAAGCTGAGGCTCCAACCAACGCGGTGCCAATAATCTTGCTCAGTGATTAAATCAACGTGCAATAGTTTGTTGTTTTCCAGCCAGTTAGGATCAGAACTGGCTAAATGCCATTGGTCATCGCTAATGGTTAGTGTTAGCTCCGGCAGAGGGTCATCGTTACGCTGACCATTAACCACAATGGCCAAGCGTAGTACGCGGATCAAACCTATGATGTGTTTCTTTTTGAATAAAAAGAAATCGCCCATTTCAGCTAATTTGAGGGCTTTCCTTTGAAAGCGGACTAAGGTTGCCACTACTCGCTGTTGTTCGCTGTTAAAACCGGCCATATTGGTATGTTGCAGTATATAGGCGGAATGACGATGAAAAGCTTGTAGACTAATACTCAGCCCTACTTCATGGAGTAACGCAGCCCATTCCAATAAAGCAAATAGTTCACTCTTGGCTTTTAAACCCAGTTGGTCGTTGATTTGGTCAAGAAATTCTCTGGCATAGCCTTTAACTTTCGCCGCATGCTCTAAATCAACAAAGTGTTTGATCGCGAGGTTTTCCGTAGTTCTTAAGCGAATATCCTCATATTTAAAGCGATCTTCCATTTCATACAATAAGCCTTCACGAAGAGCGCCATCTGAGTAATGCATAGCTTTGATCTTTAGCGCGTTGAACACACCAACTAAGATGGCAACGCCGGCAGGAAATACCGGTTTACGTTCATCGGAGAGGGCGGGCAGTTGCAACTCACTAATCGTGTTTGACTCGCACAATTTATCAACCAGTTTGTGTAGCCGCTCTGGTGTGATAACACCATCTTCATAACCAAGGCCAAGCAACACTTCATGGATAGCTTTAATGGTGCCTGATGCACCGAAAGCTTGCTGCCAGCCTTTTTTGCGATACTTACTGGCGATCGGTTCCAATTTTTGCTCAGCGGCTAAAATGGCTTGAGCGAACTTTTTCTTGGAGAGTTTATTTTTGCTAAAAAAACGTTCTGTATAGCTGACACAGCCCATTTGTTTGCTGTTGACCAATTCAGCATCAAATCCTTTACCTATAATCAGCTCGGTGCTGCCACCGCCGATATCGACCACTAGCATCGATTTGGCTTGTGGCTGGGTATGGGCAACCCCAAGATAAATTAAACGAGCTTCTTCACTGCCAGGAATAATTTCAATGGGAAAGGGGATGATTTCCGCGGCTCGTTGCAGGAATAATCCAGTATTATGGGCTTGACGCAGGGTATGGGTTGCTGCAATGCGAACGTTTTCAAGCTTAAAACCTTGCAAACGTTCAGCGAACATCGCTAAACAAGCCAAACCTCGTTCGATGGCGTCATGATCGAGATTTTTTTGTTCATCCAATCCAAGTGCTAGGTGGACGCGCTGTTTATGACGACTGATCAGTTGTAAATCTTGTTCTACAACCTTGGCTACCACCATATGAAAGCTGTTTGAACCAAGATCAATCGCCGCGATTTCTCTGCTTTCTTGTTCTCTACTCTCAGTAAGCCGAGATTCAGTTTGAGGTTTCATGCCGCTCTTGGGTTCCTTTATGCTTACGTGATTGTTTTTCTATCTGTTTAAGGTAGTCATAAATCGCCTGTTGTGAACGAATTTTTTTACGATTGCCACGTTTGACATAACGATTGCTCATTTCTTTATCTATCACGCGCGCTTTTACCGTATCGGTAAATTGTAAATTGATAATATCAATAATGCGCTGCTTTAAACGCGGGCAGCGAATAGGCGCGGTGACTTCAATTCTATGGTCTAGGTTACGTGTCATCCAGTCAGCCGAAGAAATGTACACCTGTGGGTCACCATTATTGTGAGTGATTAATACTCTAGGATGCTCTAAAAAGCGATCGACAATACTGATGATTTCAATATTATCACTGATGCCACTGACTCCTGGCACTAATGAACACATACCACGGATCACCATTTTTATTTTAACCCCAGCACTGCTTGCACCATATAACTTATTAATCAGTCCTTTATCGACTAAGTTGTTAACTTTTACGATAATTTGTGCCGGTTTGCCGCTTCTCGCATTGGCGATTTCGTTATCAATCAGTCGATAGAGTTGCGAACGACAGTTGCGAGGAGATACCAGTAACTGATTAAATTTGACCTGACGGAATGGGTTTTCAATATAAGCAAACACATTACGGACTTCACTTGTGAGCTCTTGATCAGCGGTTAATAATGAAAAATCGGTATAGATACGAGCGGTTTTTTCATGGAAGTTGCCGGTGCCAATATGCGCATAGCGGACCAGGTTATTGTCTTGCTCACGGCGAGTAATTAACAATAACTTGGCGTGGATCTTCATCCCTGGAATGCCAAAAATCACATCCACGCCTGCTTCGGTGAGAATGCGCGACCATTCAATGTTTGCTTCTTCATCAAAACGAGCTTGCAGTTCGACCACAACAACAACGCGCTTACCATTATGCACCGCATCAATCAGTGAGTTCATCAGTTTAGAATTTTTTGCCACTCGATAAATGTTTATCTTGATACTGATAACTTTAGGATCAAACGAAGCTTGGCGAACTAATTCCGTAATATGTTCAAAGCTGTGATAAGGGTAGTGCAGTAAAATATCTTGCGCACGAATGGCATCAAAAGCGTTTAAGTAACCTTCGAAGTCGGAGCATAATAATGGCGGTAAAGAGGGATGCTCAAGGTAGTCTCGCCCAACATTAGGAAAGGCAATAAAATCTTTGAAGTTATGATAACGGCCACCGGGCAACAAGCTATCATAATGGGATATTTTCAGCTTCTCGCATAAAAATCTTAACATGGCTTGCGGCATGTCATGCTCGTAAATAAAGCGCACGGGCATCGCTGTGAGTCGTTGGCTTAACCCCTCTGACAGTTGTTCAAGCAAACTGTAGTCAATTTCTTTTCGTAAATCGTACTCGGCATCACGAGTCATTTTCATCGCGTAGCCATGGAGAGAGTCGTAGTCAAAAAAGCCACGGAAAATGTCATCCAGACAGTAACGAATAACATTATCGAGCAGGATTATGGTTTTACGTCTTTTGCCTTTTTGTTCCGGCAGCATGACAAAGCGTGGCAAATGATCGGTAGGAATTTCAATTAATGCATAGCTAGATTGTTGCTCTTTTGTCAGCTCAACAGCGATATAGGCGTATTCGTCTTTCAGAAATTGGAGCACATCAATATCATCGCGCAACAGCAGTGGCGTGATATGAGGTAATACTTCACGATAAAAATATTGGCTGATCCACTTTTGTTGTAGGGGGTCGAGTTGAGTTTCATTGACTAAAAAAATTCGCCGCCGCGCCATTTCTAAAATCAGTTCACTGTATAAACGATCAAACTCTTGATTAAGTTTAAATGCTTTACTCTGCATTTTACTTAATAGATGTTTCGAGCTATCTTTCACGCCTTGCTCACGATTAATCAGAATACGCCGTTTTACATCAGCAAAGCGGACCTTATAGAACTCATCTAAATTGTTAGAGAAGATCCCTAAAA
>SLFB01000020.1 GCA_007124475.1 Vibrio sp.
AAATACCGCCACTTGGTCAGTGCCCACTCTATTTCTTATTATTAGCTTACTCGCTTTTCCTGCTCAAGGTGAGCTTTATTTTTCTCCTTATATTGGCTATACCTTCGGTGGAAAAGTCGCTGATCAAAAACAAGATCATTACCAGATCAAGCCATCTCAGAATTATGCTTTAGCACTTGAAACCCCTTTTCAAACTGGACGAATCGGTTTTTTTTATCATCAACAGGCTTCACACATTGAACAAGTGGATAATCCGATTACCATCCATTACTTACACTTCCAAAGTAGTATTTATTACCCTTTGCAGTCTAAGAGCTCGGCGTTTATTGGTATAGGACTAGGTGGCTCATACACTGATGCTGACTGGGCGACTAAAAGGTATGGTTTTTCATCTAGCGTGTTTGCTGGCTTAAACTATCAAATAACCTCTCATCTCTCTTTCACTTCACATGCTCGCTGGCTTGGCACTGTCGTTGATAATGACACCACCGCTTTTTGCGATTTAGGGCATGATGAACACTGTGTGATCCGTTTTCGTTCCAGCTGGATAAATCAAGTTGCCTTTAATCTAGGAGTGACTGTTCGTTTTTAAATGATTAAGCCTCACTGAATTAAAAAACTTTGCCGCACTATCAACAACAACTCTGCTTAATAAAAAACCTTAACAAATCATTGACATCCTATTGCCATTTAAAAATCTTCACGCTAGTCTGTGAAGAGCAATCAGCACATTTGTTTGCAAAAAAGATCCAGAGATTAAAATAAAAGACAAAAAACCAGAAATAACCAGGTAAAGCAAAACATAAAACTATGTTTTTATATTATCGTGGAGAATGCACACTGTATTTATACCCAAACCACTTGGCATAGCAGATAGGAAAAGTATATTTAACAACCTATACTCATAACATCACTCGTTGCCCAACTGTTGGACAGGCATAGCCATTTGCAACGTCAATAAGCTAAGAGTGATCATCAAGGACGATGAAGGAGACACAAATGAAACGAGAACAATGGGGCTCTAGAGCAGGGTTCATCTTAGCAGCCGTTGGCTCTGCAATTGGGCTAGGTAATATTTGGCGTTTCCCTTATATGGCTTATGAAAATGGAGGGGGGGCTTTTTTTATCCCCTATCTATTTGCCATGCTCACCGCCGGTATCCCGTTTATGATCCTTGAATTTAGTATGGGTCAGAAACATCGTGGTTCAGCACCGATAACCCTCGCCAAAATTAATACCAAGTTTGAATGGCTTGGCTGGTTTCAAGTAGGAATCGCCGCAACCATTGGGGTGTACTATGTTGCTGTTATTGGCTGGGCTATCTCTTATTTCGGCATGTCATTTACTCAAAGCTGGGGAAGCGATACCAATACTTTTTTCTTTAGCCAATATCTTGGTTTAGGCGATAACTCACCGACCAATCTTGGTAGTATTCAATGGAACATTGCCTTTACCATGGCGATTGCTTGGGCTATCACCTATGCCGCTATCGTTAGTGGGGTCAAATCTGGTATTGAGCGCGCATCTAAAATCATGATGCCAATCTTGTTTATCATGGTACTGCTATTAATTGTAAGAATGATTTTCTTACCTGGCGCATTAGATGGCGTCAACTATATGTTTGAGCCTGACTTTAGTAAGATTTGGGATGTAAAAGTCTGGGCTGCGGCCTATGGACAGATATTTTTTACTCTGAGTATCGGCTTCGCCATTATGCTAGCCTACTCTAGCTACTTACCAAAAAAAACCGATATTACCAATAACGCTTTTATGACGGTGTTTATTAACTGCGGTTTTTCAATTTTAGCCGGCATTATGATTTTCTCAGTCCTCGGCTACATGGCGCAAGAACAAGGTAAACCATTAACTGAAGTGGTTTCTGCCGGAGTGGGTTTAGCTTTTGTCACCATCCCTGCCGCCATTAACTTATTACCGATTCCTTATATCCTTGGGCCACTATTTTTCTTAGCCTTAGTAGTGGCGGGATTAAGCTCACATATTTCCATTTTAGAAGCCGTCACCTCTGCGGTGATTGATAAATTAGGATGGAGCCGTAAGAAAGCGGCCAACATTGTTATCGGTTCGGGCTTTGTTATTTCCATGGCCTTTGCCACCAATGGTGGTTTACTACTGCTCGATTTAGTCGATCATTTTGCCAATAATATCGGCATTATGGCGAGTTGCTTAGTTGAATTGATTTTGATGACGTGGCTATTGAAAGTTTCTGATGTACGTAAATACGTTAACTCTATCTCTGATTTCACGATTGGAGTATGGTTTGATATTTGTTTGCGCTTTGTTTCCCCTGTGGTGCTCGCCATTATCGTTGTCACCAAGGTTCGGACCTTACTCACTGAAGGTTATGGTGGATATAACCTAACACTAGGCTGGTTAGTGATTGCCACCTTACTGGTTATGGCTGCCATTATTAATTTAACCAATCGTAAAGGAGTACACTAATGACCACTAGCGCAATTATTATGATGATTATCGGTCTTGGCATTACTTGGGGCGGTGCTGCTATTTGTATCAAAAAGGCCATGGCTAAACAACAAGAGTAACCTCTCATCGTCAATTCAAGGGCTGCAGCTCTTAGTCATCATCGGCCACGACAACTAAAATATCGTGGCCTTATTAAGTTGAGTTATACCCAAACAACTTGGAGTTGCAGGTAGGCGGCAAGTGAGTGACAAATTTGTCTGGAACAAATTTGAACAGCCGTAGGCTGGCCTGTGGTGAGAGCCACGGATGGCTCTCATAATCCCCATGAGCATAGATAGACTATGTGATTGGGCGAACCAACGTCGCCACCCCCCTGCAGCTTCAAGTCGGCAGGGTATAGTGTTAAAAGCGATAGGTAATACCCAGTGCAGCGCCCATTTGCAAATTTGGACCTGAATATAAATTCAGCTCTGGGTGTATCTGACCATAGATATCAATATCATTATTGATTGGTAGATTAATACCTAATGGTATTCTAACACCAAAGTCATCATCCCATTCCGCCCAAGCGCCTGCGCCTATATACCAATTTAATGGAATATCGAACTGTTCAAGACGTCCACCTGGTAATAAATAATCAAATGCGGCTCCCTGATTGCCTATAATCAAGCGATATTGATCATCGACTTCAATCAACGCGCTCAATTGCTGATCTAGAGCCATACCAACTTTCAAACTCGGTGCCGATTGGGCGTAAGCCGCGGTTGATATACCAAGTAATAACGTTGTTATTGTTATTCTCTTCATCCAATAAATCATCCTGTTTTATCTAAACGCCAGTGCCAACAATACCATGACCTCTTCAGAGCAAGGAGATAGTGTTTATACATTTTTGAGACCTGAGTAATGATAAATAAACTATCAACCCTACCTAAGAAAGCCTACTTTAAGTAACAGGTTCGTAATTAATGTCCGTAGAGAGATAAATGTAGGTTAAAAATAAGTCAAACTAGTGACTCAAAAAGGGTCCATAAATAAAAAGGAGACCGAAGTCTCCTTTTTATTGGGGAAGATAAATAGATTTAACCTTGGTTACGAATCCATTCATCCATGTCCGTTTTTAAGTTATCAGACTTAGTACCAAAAATAGCTTGAACACCACCAGATACCACGACGACACCAGCAGCACCTAACTGTTTTAGCTTAGCTTGGTCAACTAACTCAGTATCAGCAACAGAAACACGTAAACGAGTGATACAAGCGTCTAAGTTAGTGATATTTTCTTTACCACCAAATGCTGTCACTAACTCACCCGCCAGTTCTGAACCAGTTGATGCACTCGCATCCGCTGAATCATCTTCACGACCAGGCGTTTTGAGGTCAAGTGTGCGGATAACAAAAGTAAACACCACGTAATAAAGCACAGCGTAAGCGATACCTAACCCAACCAGTAGTAGCATGTTTTCTGCACGAGGAGACTGAACCACAAAGTCAATAAACCCGTTGGAGAAAGTATGTCCGTGTACAACACCTAATGAGTTAGTCAGTACAAACGCAAGACCTGCAAGTACTGCGTGTACCGCATAAAGCACAGGAGCAATAAACAGGAATGAGAACTCAATCGGTTCTGTGATACCCGTTAAGAATGAAGTTAAAGCTGCTGAGGCCATGATGCCCATGATTTTTGCACGGTTTTCAGGCTTAGCTGAATGAGCAATCGCAAAGGCAGCCGCTGGCAGACCAAACATCTTAAACAGATAACCACCGGCTAACTGACCAAAACCGTTACCCGCTTCACGAGTTACATCGTTAGCGGTCAAGAAACAAGTCATAATACCCGTTGCTGGTTGACCTGAGTTGGTAACACAAGACCCCGCTTCATAGAAGAAAGGTACGTTCCAGATATGGTGTAAGCCAAATGGAATGAGCGCGCGCTCAACGACACCATAAATACCAAACGCAGTCACAGGGTTTTGGTGTGCAGCCCAGTCAGAAAACGACGCAATAACGCTCCCGATCGGCGGCCAAATAACAGATAGGATAATACCTAGTGCAATCGACAAGAAACCAGTAATAATTGGTACTGCACGTTTACCAGCGAAGAAACCTAGATATTCTGGAAGTTGGATTTTGTAAAAGCGGTTGAATGCCCAAGCCGCAACACCACCCGCTAAGATACCACCAAGAACGCCCGTTTCAATGCCATCAACGCCCATGACTTCAGCCATGACACTCAAGGTCGCGACCATGATGCCATAACCAACAATAGCAGATAGACCTGATACACCATCGTTGTTAGTAAAGCCTAACGCTACACCAACAGCAAATAGCAACGCCATCTGACCGAATACCGAACCACCGGCTTGTTCCATTAGATGTGATACAACCTCTGGCAACCAACTGAAGTTAGCCGCCCCGACACCAAGCAGAATACCTGCAACAGGTAAGACTGATACTGGAAGCATCAAAGCCTTACCTACTTTTTGCAGGTTTGCAAAAGCGTTCTTTAACATGTTTATGCTCCTGATTAAGTTATTAGTATTGTTTGGGTTCTAACGGCATACCCCCGTAGCCTAAAGGTTAGCACCCTATGAAAATGTAACCACTGATGTATTATATTTTCCGCCTCTAAATATATCTTGATACCAAGCAAAGTTTCTACTCGATGGTGAAATTTAGTTGCAAACTCATAAGCAGATCACATTAAATTCGGATAAAAAGACACTAATAAAATCATTATAAGTACATGTTTTAACTGGAAAAACCTTTTAAGAAAGTTAATTTCCAGCCACGAATTAAATTAATGACAGTGTTATTTATAGTAACAAAACAAAAATAACGACCAAAAGTACTAAAAAGCATAAATCATGAGCAAAAATCTTAACTATTGAATAGATTTAAGTCTTAAAAAACAAAACTTGAGATTTAGATCACACTTACTTAGTTTTTATCGTAAAAAAAGATCTCTGAAGTTTTGACTGGTTTTGTGCGCAACTTCAGTCATAGAAATACCTTTAAGCTGAGCGATATAAGCCGCGACTTCAACCACATAAGCTGGTTGATTTTC
>SLFB01000255.1 GCA_007124475.1 Vibrio sp.
CTCATGGTAAGTGTTCACTCACTATCTTGCTAGCACTTCAAGTTATCTAGCTGAAATTATTCTTCTGCTTCGACTACCTCAGGTTTCTCTGTTCGCCGTGCATCGGGTTTGTGGCGCAATTTATTGAGCTGACGTTCTAATTTTTGTTCTACCTCATTAATTGCAGCGTAAAGATCTTCATGAATCGCTGAAGCAACAAGTTGTCCTTTGGGAACAGTTACGGTTGCTTCAAATTTTTTCTGTTTATTGGGTTGCTCACTAAAGCTTGCTTGGCAACCTGTGATGTCGACTTGCCATTTTTCAAGCTTCTTAAATTTACTCTCAATATAGTTGCGGATTGCAGAGGTGACTTCAATGTTTTTGCCAGTAATATTCATTTGCATAGTGTTTTTCCTCTGTGACATCCCTTATGGGTTAAACTCAGATTACAGGTTTATAGAGAAAATAACGTGATCTTGGTCATGTTTTTTTCTGGTGTTTTGATGGCAAGAAACAAACGTGATCTTTCGCAAAGAGTGGAGGTTAAGTTGGCTAAAATGCTTGTGATAACGGAAATAAACGCTAAATTCTATAGAGCGACTGCTGAAAATTATGCCCATTTTTAGGGATATTTATCGTCTTAAACATGCTTCGCTCGTTCCACCTGAATGAACACACCTAAGTTTTTATAATCTCTAATCTTTTATACAGTCAAACAAGTTTTCGTTTTATATGGGCCAACAACTTGGTGTTGCTGGTAAGTGGCAAGCGGATCCCATTGGTATTGAACCAATTGGATCCGCTGTAGGTTGGTCTTTGGTGATGGATTAATTAATGATTGGTGAATACCGGGTGAGTGGCGGTAGCTGGTGGATTTAATGCCATCAATTGCTTCGTTCGCTCAGCGGCGTCCGTTAAACCTAGCTGTTGATAAGCTTTCAATTGAATAGATAAGGACTCTCTTGCAGCTTCAGTACCGGGATAGGTTTTTTGCAACTCTTGAGCTCGATTAATTGCAGCAACCCAAGCCTCGCGGCGCAGATAAAAATCAGCGGTGGCTAGGTCGTGTTCTGCTAAACGATTTTTTAAGGCAATCATTCGTTGTTGAGCATCGTTGGCATAAACACTGGTTGGGTAGCGTTCGAGTAAGCGTTTAAAGTCGTTGAAGGCCGCTTTGGCTGGCTCTGGATCGCGATCACTACGATTTATTCTAAATAAGTCATGCATAAAATTACGGTCTTGAGCCATGTGAGTCAGGCCGCGCATGTAGAGAATCCAATCCATTTTCTCATGGGTCGGATTGAGGCGAATGAAACGTTCTATTGTCGCCAAACCTAACGCGAGATCGTCATTTTTGTAGTAAGCATAAATTAAATCCAGTTGTACTTGATCAGAATAAGCACCAAATGGATAACGAGAGTCTAGCGTTTCTAGCTTTTCTATTGCGGTTAACCAGTTGCCGCTTTGTAATGAAACCTGTGCATCACTGTACAATTCTGCCGGTGGAACATCAGGGACGACTTGCTCTTTGCTCGAACAGCCAACTAATAACGTTAATGCGAGCAAGCCTGATAAAGTTTGGTATTTCATGTCTGGTTTTAGTTCCTTGCAATAAAGCTTCTTCAATGAAGCGGGGTCGCTCCGTAAATCGTTTCGTTACTTTCGTATCAGTAACAGCTACAATGAATCTATATTTTTCCACACTAGTGGCTATTAGTCCCACGGTTTTTAAAAAAGTTCGATATGGCTCAGCAGATTGAATTAACTCAAACAGTAAAAGAAAGTCAACTTGGTCAGCGTTTAGACCAAGCCGTTGCCGAATTATTTACCGATTTTTCGCGTTCACGCCTTAAAGAGTGGTTATTAGACGGTAAAATCACAGTTAATGGAAGTGTGATCACTAAACCTAGAACGAAAGTGATGGGCGGTGAGTGTATTACCGTTCTTGCCGAATTAGAAGATGAACAACGCTGGGAAGCGCAAGATATCCCATTGGATATTGTTTATGAAGATGATGATATTATTGTTATCAATAAGCCGCGAGATTTTGTGGTTCACCCAGGGGCAGGTACACCGGATGGAACGGTATTAAATGCGTTACTTTTCCATTATCCAGCCATTGCAGAAGTGCCGCGTGCTGGTATTGTCCATCGTCTTGATAAAGATACCACGGGATTGATGGTTGTTGCTAAGACAGTACCTGCTCAAACCCGTTTGGTGAGAGATTTGCAAAAACGCAACATTACTCGTGAATACGAAGCTATTGCAATTGGTAAGATGACCGCTGGAGGTATGATTGATAAGCCTATCGGTCGTCATGCCACCAAACGTACGTTAATGGCAGTAAATCAAATGGGCAAGCCAGCGGTAACCCATTATCGTGTTGCAGAGCATTTCCGTGAACATACTCGGATTCGGTTGCGTTTAGAAACCGGACGTACCCACCAGATTAGGGTTCATATGGCTTACTTGCAGCATCCTTTACTTGGTGATAGTGCTTATGGTGGCCGCGCTCGCATTCCCAAAGGTGCAACGCAAGAGCTAACGGATATGATTCGCGGGTTTGATCGCCAGGCGTTACATGCAGTGATGCTGAAGTTCGCTCACCCTGTGACAGGTGAAGAGTTAGAGTTTCATGCTCCGGTTCCAGAAGATATGATCATCATGGCTGAAGCGCTGCGTGAGGATGCTAAGCTTAACTATTCACAAGAATATTAGGATAGTCAATCATGTCGCTTATCATCCCTAATTGGCCGGCGCCTAAGCAAATTAAAGCTTTTAATTCAACCCGTGAAGGGGGCTACTCTATGGCCCCATTTTCTGGTTTGAACTTAGGAATGCATGTCGGGGATGATCCTCTGGTGGTTGCTCGCAATCGCCAGTGGTTAATGCAGCATGCGAATATGCCGTCATCACCGATATGGCTTAATCAAACACATTCCACTCGGGTTATTCAAGTGACCAAGCCGAGCGACAATGTGCTTGATGCCGATGGTGTAATAACCTCAGCCGCTGGAGTGGTTTGCTCTGCGATGACCGCTGATTGTTTACCCGTTCTCATTACTAACTGCCAAGGTAACCAAGTTGCCGCAGTACATGCAGGATGGAGAGGATTAGCCGCAGGGATTATCGAAAATGCGCTTGAGTATTTTAGCGATGATGTTTTGGTGTGGCTCGGCCCTGCCATTGGTGCCCAAGCCTTTGAAGTGGGGCAAGAGGTCAAAGATACATTCTGTGCTGATGATGTTCGTGCTCAGCAGGCTTTCCAGCCGCTAGGCAAAGATGGTAAATGGTTAGCCAATCTAGCTTTGCTTGCTCAATTACGCCTAGCTAAAATAGGGATTGATCAGGTTTATCATAGCCATTTATGTACCTTTCAAAATCCGCAACAATTCTATTCTTATCGCCGCGATGGTGTGACCGGTAGACAAGCGAGTTTTATCTGGATTGATCCTAGTACATAAAGCGAATTTCACGTTTGTATGTACTGATAGATTGCTGGAAGTCTTCCCGTCCTTTTTCTGGTTTTAATATTAAGATCCTCTATTTAGCAGAATCTTGAACGCCTTAATATGTCTGCTGTATTTATCACAAACTTACCCTCGATGACTTGAAATTAGCTTATCTCGTAACCATGTTGCACAGTGTCATGAATTTCTTTTTGATGAGATTAGGAAGGTGGTTATGCGTCTCGATAGATTTACCAGTAAGTTTCAAATTGCTATTTCAGATGCGCAATCTCTGGCGCTAGGCCGTGATCATCAATACATAGAGCCCGTTCACTTGATGGTTGCGCTATTAGATCAAAATGGCAGTCCAATTCGTCCCTTATTAACTATGTTGAACATTGATGTCGCTCAGTTACGTTCTAAATTAGGTGAAATCTTAGAAAAATTACCTAAAGTGACGGGTATTGGCGGCGATGTACAACTTTCAAGCTCATTAGGTAGCTTGTTTAACTTGTGTGATAAGGTTGCTCAGAAGCGACAAGATGCTTATATCTCATCGGAAATATTCTTACTGGCAGCGCTAGAAGATAAAGGCCCACTTGGTCAGTTATTAAAAGCTCTAGGTCTGAATGAGAAAAAACTGGCGGCGGCGATTGAAACGATTCGTGGTGGTCAGAAAGTAAATGATCCGAATGCTGAAGAGCTTCGCCAAGCATTAGAAAAATTTACCATAGATTTAACCGAACGAGCTGAACAGGGTAAGTTAGATCCTGTCATTGGCCGTGATGATGAAATACGTCGCACAATTCAAGTGTTACAACGGAGAACCAAAAATAATCCGGTAATTATCGGTGAGCCCGGAGTAGGTAAAACCGCAATTGTGGAAGGTCTTGCGCAGCGAATTGTTAATAATGAAGTTCCAGAAGGGTTACGCGGTCGGCGAGTTCTTTCTTTAGATATGGGGGCGCTCATTGCTGGCGCTAAATATCGCGGTGAATTTGAAGAGCGTTTAAAATCAGTACTCAATGAATTGGCGAAAGAAGAAGGTAACGTCATCTTATTTATTGATGAGTTACATACTATGGTCGGCGCTGGTAAGGGTGAGGGCTCGATGGATGCGGGTAATATGCTTAAACCAGCATTAGCGAGAGGTGAATTGCATTGTGTTGGTGCGACCACGCTGGATGAATATCGGCAATATATTGAAAAAGATCCTGCTCTTGAACGTCGTTTCCAAAAGGTTTTGGTCGACGAGCCAAGTGTGGAAGATACGGTGGCGATTTTACGCGGCTTAAAAGAGCGTTATGAACTCCATCATCATGTAGAAATTACCGATCCAGCGATTGTTGCAGCGGCAACGTTATCGCATCGTTATATTTCAGATCGCCAGTTACCCGATAAAGCGATTGATTTAATCGACGAGTCAGCTTCAAGTATTCGTATTCAAATGGATTCGAAACCGGAAGCATTAGATAAATTAGAACGTAAAATCATTCAGTTAAAAATTGAGCAACAGGCACTGAGTAATGAGCATGATGATGCTAGTGAAAAACGCTTAGGCTTGTTAAATGAAGAGCTGAAAGAAAAAGAGCGGGAGTACGCTGAACTAGAAGAAATTTGGAATACGGAAAAAGCGGCCTTATCAGGCACTCAACATATCAAAGCGGCGCTGGAGCAAGCTCGCTTAGACCTAGAGGTAGCAAGACGTGCTGGAGACTTAAATCGCATGTCAGAATTACAATATGGTCGAATTCCAGAGCTAGAAAAGCAGTTAGATCTAGCCACGCAAGCTGAAATGCAAGAAATGAAGTTACTACGTAATAAAGTAACGGATGAGGAAATTGCTGAAGTATTATCAAAGCAAACCGGAATACCAGTAGCAAAAATGCTAGAAGCAGAAAAAGAAAAGCTTCTACATATGGAAGAATTTCTTCATCAGCGAGTTATTGGGCAAAGTGAAGCGGTTGATGCGGTCGCAGATGCTATTCGCCGCAGTCGAGCTGGATTATCGGATCCGAATCGACCAATAGGTTCGTTTTTATTCTTAGGACCCACTGGTGTAGGTAAAACAG
>SLFB01000023.1 GCA_007124475.1 Vibrio sp.
TCATGGGGAGTATGAGAGCCATCCGTGGCTCTCACCACAGGCCAGCCTACGGCTGTTCAAATTTGTTCCAGACAAATTTGTCACTCACTTGCCGCCTACCTGCAACTCCAAGTTGTTTGGGTATATGAGGCTCACTTATTATATGACCAACAAATATGGAAAATAAAAATGCAACTTTAAGTGGTTATTATGTTGCTAGTGTGACCAGGGCTATGAGTTCAACAGTTTGTTGATTTTTGGGCGCTAAAGATGCTAATAGGCATTTGAGTTTTTAAACAAAACCGATAAAGTAATAGACAACCGATTTCATTTTGGTCAGAAAACTACGGATAGTATCGTCATCCCCCAATCTGACAGCTCTGACATGACGATATGCCTAGATAACTTTAAGGCAGCCACTTTTTAGCACAGCTTGTGATTGTAAACTCCACTCACCACCCCATGGTGGAGCTCCAAAGCAAACGATTGCTTTTAGTCGGCGACTTAAAGTCAGGTATAACAATACATATAACCACATTGAAATGGAGAACAACACATGACCGGTGTACTAGGAATGATTCTCGCTGGCGGCGAAGGTTCAAGATTGAAACCTTTAACCGAAACGCGCACTAAACCAGCGGTGCCATTTGGTGGCAGCTACCGCTTAATAGACTTCGCGTTAAATAACTTTGTGAATGCTGATTTATTGCGGATTTATGTTCTCACTCAATTTAAATCTCAGTCTCTATATTTACATATGAAGAAAGGCTGGAATGTCTCGAGCCTTCGCGGCAGCTTTATTGACTCGATCCCAGCGCAAATGCGTGATGGTAAACGCTGGTACGAGGGGACGGCCGATGCTATCTACCAGAACATTCGATTTATTGAAATATCTGAAGCTGATGATGTATGCATTTTTGGATCGGATCATATCTATAAAATGGATATTCGGCAGATGCTCGATTTTCATCGCCGAAAAGCGGCCAAATTGACGGTGTCGGCTATTCGTATGCCATTGTCTCAAGCCTCTCAATTTGGCGTTATTGAAGTTGATGAAAACGGAAAGATGATAGGATTTGAAGAAAAGCCATCACAGCCTAAATCCATGCCTGGAGAGCCTGAGTGGGCTTTGGTTTCAATGGGCAATTATATTTTTGACAGCAAAACCTTATGCCGAGAGTTGCGTGAAGATGCGGCAAATGAGCAGTCGAGCCATGATTTTGGCAAAGATATTATTCCGAAAATGTTCCCGCAAGGTGATGTATTCGTTTATGATTTTTCAACCAACGTTATTAAAGGCGAGACAAACGAAGCGTACTGGCGTGATGTCGGCACTATAGAGTCTTATTGGTCAGCCCATATGGACTTATTAGAACAAGATGCTCCATTTTCACTTTATAATCGCAGCTGGCCTTTACATACCCATTACCCACCATTACCTCCTGCGACATTTGTTAATGAAGGTGAGAAAAAAGTATGCATTACTGATAGTTTAATTTCAGCTGGCAGTTACATCAAAGGTTCAAAAGTTTATAAATCTGTATTGGGTTTTAGAACTAATATTGGTGCGGGCTCGTGGATCAGTGAGTCAATTATCCTAGGAGCTGTAAAAATTGGTGCCGGTTGTACTATTAAAAGGGTGATTATTGATAAAGACGTTGAAATTGCCCCAGGCACTGTCATCGGTGAAGATTTACAGCTTGATAGACAACGTTTTCATGTTTCAGATGAGGGGATTGTCGTTATAGCAAAAGGAGCGAAAGTTGGATTCTAATCTTGATTCAATGAATATCTGGTATGTAGTGTCGGAAGTTGAAGGTGTGGTGAAAAGTGGCGGTTTAGCTGATGTGGCTAAAGCGCTACCAAAAGCACTGCAAGAATTAGGTCACCAGGTAGCCATAGTGCTACCTGCTTACCGCTCTGTACCAGAACTGTTTTCCTTACCGATTATACTTGAGGCTGAACTGACTCATTGGCCTCATACTCCTTACTGTGTTCGGAAAGGCATGGTGGATAATGTAGATATTTACTTTATCGATTGTAATACATACTTTGATCGCCCCGAGCTCTATGGGGAGCATAATCAAGCCTATGCAGATAATGGTGAAAGGTTTGGCTTTTTTTCGGCAGCTTGTCTGGATGTTTTACCTAAATTAGATATAAAGCCTACCATCATTCATGCCAATGACTGGCATACCGCTTTAGTGCCTTTTTTATTGAAAAAACGTTATCGGCAAGACCCATACTTTTCCGGTATTAAATCGGTCCTTACCGTTCATAATGCCATTTTTAAAGGTATTTTTTCTTATCATCAATTAGAAGTCATTCCTGAACTAAAATTATCAGGTTTGGAGTTTTTACAATATGGTCATGACCATGTCAGCATGCTGCGCGCTGGTCTCGCCTTTGCTGATAAAATTAATGCGGTCAGCCCCAACTACGCATCAGAATTATTAACCCCCCTTGGTTCACACGGTTTGGTGGATGATTTTGTTCGTCGTGCACGGGATTTACATGGCATAGTGAACGGCTGTGATTATTCAGAGTGGGACCCTCAAACGGATAGATTTTTACCTCAGACTTACTTGCCGCAAGCTGAATCACTTCAGGCGGGAAAATTAGCCAGTAAATGCTTATTACAACAGGAGCTAAATCTTCCTCAACATGAGATACCTATGTTCGGCATGGTGTGTCGTTTAACTCATCAGAAAGGTTTTCATTACCTTTTACCGATCCTAGAAAGCTTTTTGCGTAATCAAGTTCAGGTGGTTATTGTTGGAACCGGTGAACCAGAAATTGCGGCTACGTTACATAAAATGGCGCAACAATATGGTGATAAATTGGCCTTTGTCGAAACCTATAACAACCGTCTCGCTCATCTGGTTGAAGCTGGCTCTGATTTTTTCTTAATGCCATCTGAATTTGAAGCCTGCGGTCTGAATCAAATTTATAGCATGGCTTATGGTACTTTACCTATCGTGAGAGAAGTTGGCGGGTTAAAAGATACGGTACAAGATTATGATAAATTTCCAGAGTATGCGACGGGCTTTAGTTTTCAAGAGCCCTCAGCCACTTCATTGCTGATTTGTATGCAAAGAGCTTTACTGTTTTATCTACAACAACCTGATGAAATGCTTCGTATTCAATTAAGAGCAATGCAGCAAGATTTTTCTTGGATAGATTCAGCAAAAGAATACGTTAAGATGTATCGTATGGCTGTATTTGATTGATTCAGCTTATAGCTGAACCAATTGAGGTTGTAACTAAGCAGAGCTCAATTTAAAGGTGTATTTAGATTATTTGGCTGTGGTTTGATGATGTCTAGCCGCTAACGTAATGTTAGCGGTGTTTTTCAAGCTAGTGGAAAGCGAAATATCAATAGTTTTTTACAACAAATAGCCATTATTTAACACAAAAACATGCTAATCTTTAGGTACATTAGCTTTCAATGTTTTGTGGTACCCATGTCTCAGTCGCTATTATTTCATAAGATGTATAAACACCCTACTAGTTCAGAATGGGTGGTATTTGTCCATGGCGCTGGCGGAAGTTCATCCATTTGGTTTAAACAGATTAAGGCTTATAAGCAACATTTCAATTTATTGTTTATTGATCTGCGTGGCCACGGTAAATCCCATCGATTAATTAAAGATCTGATCGCGAACCGCTATACCTTTAAAGAAGTAACTCTTGACGTGTTGAAGGTGTTAGATCATTTGAAAATATCATCTGCCCACTTTGTGGGTATGTCTTTAGGCACGATTATTGTTCGTAATATTGCGGAATTATCCGTACAACGTGTACGTTCTATGGTGCTCGGTGGCGCGGTAACGCGTTTGAATACCAGTTCACAACTCTTGGTGAAACTAGGTCATTTAAGTAAACATATTATTCCTTATATGTGGTTATATCGACTGTTTGCTTATATCGTTATGCCACAGAGAAGCCAAAAAGAGTCACGAAACCTCTTTGTCCGAGAAGCAAAAAAACTCTGCCAGCAAGAGTTTAAGCGTTGGTTTACATTAACCGCAGAAGTTAACCCGCTTATGCGTTATTTTAAAGATCGAGAGTTGCCAATCCCAACGCTTTACTTGATGGGGGAGCGCGATTATATGTTTATTCAGCCAGTGCGAGAGATGGTTGCCGCGCATCAGAAGAGTGAGTTAATGGAATTGCCTGATTGCGGCCATGTCTGTAATGTTGAACAGTCTGAACTTTTTAATCAACTTTCCATACAGTTTATTCAAAAGCAGAGTGGTTAGTAGTATTGAATGATGAGAATGATCCTGCGAGCACAGAGGATGATACCTTCCTTCACCCCCAATCCTATAAGCCTGTCTGTGCTTATGGGATTATGACAACCATCCGTGGCTGTCATCAAAGGTCAGCCTACGGCTGTTCAAAGTTGTCCCAGACAAATTTGTCACTCACTTGCCGTCTACCTACAACTCCAAGTTATTTGGGTATAAATGTATTGATTGTTATATACTTTTTTTCAGTTCTTCTCGCCGCTTGACTGGAATGACGGACCAGTGTTTCCCCTCAATAGCGCCCTCTAAAGCCCAGAGCAGTTCTACGTTAATCTCGGCAGAGTGGCTTTGGCGAATGGCTTGAAACGCCGCAACGGCACCTTTAGCTTGCAGTTGTTCCACTGAGTGGATACCTGCTTTTTTGAGCATCCGTTCAGTCGCTAAACGTAAATTGGGTAAGTCTTTTAATCGAGTGGGTTTGGCTTGTGCTTGCTGCTCTCGCTCTGCTTGGGCATTACATAGTGCTAATTTTGCTTCTTCAAGTAATGTTGTGAGATCACCAGATAAATCAAATTCAGGAAAAGCAAAATATTTGGTAACCACTGGAAACCCACGTTTTTTATAAACGTACGGCTGATATCCTTGTTGGTTAAATCTGAGTGCAGTTTCATCATTAGCGCGAAGGTGTAATTGATTTTTTACCACCAACGCAAACATAGTATCATCAACAAAGATGCCAAACCCACCAAACATAGAGCGTGATTTGACTTGACCAAATTGCTCAAAAAGCCGCATTGAATCTTTTAATATCGGTTTATCCATACTGCATTTCTCGATTTGTTAAGCACTTGCCCACAAAAACAGGCCGAGAAAATAGTAAACCAGTTACGCGGTAGGAAACAGCGTACTTGATGAATTACTACTTTGTCATCGGCAACCCCGCTACCTACCATATGATGATGGTTTAGGCCGGAGGCTTTGCGTCCCATTTTTTCAAATGGTTTGCCCTGTGCGTGACACATTTAATTTCAAGCCGTTAGTATAGCTAGGAAAAATAGAATAAACAAATTATTGAATAAGCATCAAATAAATGCGCTTATCTAACCATAATGAGTAATGTAAGGGAGGTTATTAATAGATTAGAGCACTCTAGGGCCAACAGACCCTAGGATAAGCATATTTAATGATGATGATTTTTGAGTCTAATTTATATTTTTTACTGAGTCTCTTTCAACAATCTCAGGGTGCATTTCAAAAA
>SLFB01000047.1 GCA_007124475.1 Vibrio sp.
AAAAACAACGTAAAAAAAAGCCAACCGCAAAAAGGTGCGATTGGCTATATTTTGTGTGAACAAAGAGGTTCACTAACAACGTCAGTTGGCTAGGTGACCCTCGGCTTAAAAGGGTCATATAATATAAAGCACATTGCGTGCCAACTTTTAAATACGATGAATTTAAATAACTTAGACCAACAGGGAGCGAAAGTTGAGCTATTTCATTTCAACTTATCTCATACCGACATTGCATATTGCAATTTAATTTGCAAAATGCAAATTTACTCACTGGTTTCTACTCAAGCACGTAAAGATAATCATCATGCCTTTATTTTCTCACGCGACAGCTTCACCTTGGCTCACCATCAGAGATGGACGTCTACTTTGGATTCACAATTTTTTATCCGCTGAACAGGCCGATGTTGCCTATCAACGTCTGTTGCTTGAGCTTAACTGGCAACAACAAGCTATTCGACTATTTGGCAAGTCAGTAATGCAGCCGCGTTTGCATGCTTGGTATGGTGATAAGTCATACCGCTATTCTGGCTTGCATTTACCACCTCAGCCATGGTCTGAAGTGTTACTCCCTCTAAAACAACGCTCAGAGCAAGCCACGGGTAGTCAATTTAACTCGGTACTAGCCAATTTGTACCGCCATGGTCAAGACTCCATGGGCTGGCACCAAGACAATGAACCCGAATTAGGCCATCAGCCTGTCATTGCTTCTTTATCGTTAGGAGCCACTCGACGCTTTGCGCTGCGCCATATTCAAAGTAAAGAAAAATTAACTTTTGAGCTTAGTCATGGCTCATTACTAGTAATGGCGGGAGACACGCAACACTGTTGGCAACACGCTATCCCTAAAACTCGTCAAGCCTGTCAACCAAGAATTAACCTCACCTTTCGCCAGATCATAGATTGAATAGGGTGAGATTATTGAAAACGGCTTTATTTTGGAAGTTGAAACTAAAGAGTAATAATCCGTCATATTCAATATTTTTGAATAAGAGCCTCAAGTCTCTATACTGCCTTTTTGATGAACAATCCGTAAGCTATCTTCAGAGTATTATTATGGAGCACAATCATGAACACCTTACGCGTCATTGAACAGATAATTCCCGCTCGAGCAACTTCGGATGGTGACGGAGTCAAAATCCGTCGTATCGCTGGTTTTAACCATGGCAGGTTTTCCCCTTTCCTGATGGTAGATGAGCTGAAATCAGACCACAGCGCCGATTACATTGGCGGATTTCCTCCTCATCCACATCGAGGTATTGAGACACTCACTTACATGTTACAAGGTCACTTCCAGCATCGAGATCAAATGGGTAACGTCGGCGAATTACGCAGCGGCGGCGCACAATGGATGGCCGCGGGCCGAGGCGTGATACATAGCGAAATGCCGATCATGGAACAAGGGCAGTTACATGGTTTCCAAATTTGGATTAATCAACCCGCAAAACACAAAATGGCTCCCGCTCAGTATCATGATTTTCAACCAGAGACGATAACTGAATACTCAACAGACTCAGTAAGTAAACTAAGAATCATTGCCGGTGAACTGACTATCGACGAGCAAATGCTGCAAGGCCCACTAACTCAAACTGGCGTCGCGACTATCGTTGCCGACTGGCGCGTTCAATCCTCCAGCGAGCTCGCTCTAATCATCCCAGAGCACTACAATGTATTACTCTATGCTTATCAAGGCGCGGTGAATGTAGCTGGCAAGAGCTTAAAACAAGGCGAACTCGCGGTACTATCTCGTAACTCTAACCTGCAATTATCAGCGTTAGAGGCCAGTGGCGTATTGATTTTAGCGGGAGAACCGATCAATGAGCCCGTCGTTCATTACGGCCCATTTGTGATGAATAGCCACCAAGAGATTGAGCAAGCGATTGCGGATTATAATGCGGGCTTATTTGCCACCTATTAATGGCCTAATAGCTCAATAGCTCAATAGCTCAATAGCTCAATAGCTCAATAGCTCAACGGTTTACAGTTGCAGTCACTCCCCGTCAATACTCGATGAGGCAACCAAAATGACTGTAGCGTCAAGTGGATAAGTGGCGTTTTCCACGCATGACCTAACGAGAGAGACACTCAAGATATCATTAACTTAGCTTTAGTAACAATATGCTATACTCATCGCAAGCAAGGAAAGTATCAACAACAATCATCCCATGATAGGGTTAACCCATTCAGCCTAACCCGCTGCCACTTCGCAATGCCAAAACCACTTGGCGTTACAGGTAGCCAGTCAGGATGTTCCCCATGAGTATAGGCAGACTCTATCATTGGGGCGAACCAACATAGCCAAGCCCCCTGCCGCTTCAAGTAGCAAGGGGACAGGACAGTATATACTTTGAGAGAATGACGTGGTTATCAAAAAAAAGTCTCGTAAAACATACCGCACTGACGGCCCCTCTTTTCTATTTAAAGTCTTCTTTTGGCTCACCCTTGGCCTATTAGCCATTGGTTTTGCCTTACTTATCATGGTCAGCTATCGAGATTATATTAATCCTAAACATGTACATGGCTCTTGGATCGAAATTGGGGCCCCCAGTCATTTAACCGAAGTATTAACCTTTAATGAACAAGGTGTGTTTCGCGATCATCGCTTGATCGCGACTCAATTTGAATTTGATGGCAAGAGTATCTCTGTGACTACCGGTAGCGGTATGACCGTTTATCAGCTATCAGGAACGGTTGATTCACCACAATTGCGCCGCGTTCAGCCTTTACTACCTCATCAGCGTTTTATTCGTGCGGGTTATGAGCACACCATTTCGACCGATCCCACGCCCAGTCGACGCTCGGCAATTTCTGAACATTTTAGAGAACGATGATGGCTCCCGAAGGAGCCAGATAAAAACGCATGTTAATCGAGATGTAAACTTATTTACGCAGCGCGTTGAGTTTAGCTTGAGCCAAGCCAAAAATCGTATCGACTGGGTAGCTGCCATCTTCGGTTGCAATCCCAGCAGGTTTACCAGTGAAGAGTTCAATTGCCTCTGTCACATGGTCAATCACCCAAATATGGAACTCACCTTTTTCCACCGCTTTGAGAATATCCGCCCGTAACATCAAATGATGCTGATTCGAGCGCGGGATAATAACCCCTTGTAGTGGATGGCGACCTTTGATCGAACAGACATCAAAGAAACCCTCGATTTTTTCATTCACGCCACCAATTGGTTGCGCTTCACCAAACTGGTTCATCGAGCCGGTAATCGCAATATCTTGTCGGTTAGGTTGTCTAGAAAATGCCGATACAATAGCGCAGAACTCGGCCATACTTGCGCTATCCCCATCAACACCACCGTAAGATTGCTCAAAAGTAATAGTGGTCGTGAGTGGTACACGCGCGGTGCGACCAAATACTGATTTTAAGTAAGCAGAAAGGATCATCACGCCTTTCGAGTGGATACTGCCCCCTAAATCAACGCTACGTTCAATATCAATAATATCGCCATCACCAAACGAGGTAGTGGCAGTAATTCGGTTCGGCGCACCAAAGGCGTGATCGCTGGTCGCTAATACGGATAAAGCATTCACTTGACCAATGGCGGAACCTTCCGTGTGCAATAATGTGGTTCCATTGAGGAAGGTTTCCATCACCCCTTCTTGGAGACGATTTACTCGCATTTGCTGATTACTCAGCGCTTCTTCTACATGATTTTGTCGGATCATATTAGAGTTCGCTTGCCGAGCAACATAATTAGATTCACGCAATAAATTGGCAATATGGGCGGAATGCAAAGAGAGCTTATTTTGATCGCTGGTCATGCGCGAACTGTGTTCAATAATGCGCGCAATCGCTTTACGATCACAATGCAACATATTGTTATCATGCACTATGCTGGAAATAAAACGAGCATAATGCAATTCACTTTCTGGCGTGCGCTTCATCTCATCTTCGAAATCGGCCGTCACGCGAAACAGTTCACTGAACTCCGGATCATAATGCGTTAGCAATTCATAGGTTCGGTAATCACCAAATAAAATGATTTTAACGTCCAGTGGTATCGGCTCAGGATCCAGCGAGACGGTTCCGGTTAAGGTGACTTCTTTTTCTAGCGAGGTAAAACTGAGCTGACGTGAACGCAGAGCACGTTTTAAACCATCCCACACATAGGGCTGCTCTAATACCTTCACCGCATCCATCAGTAGCACGCCGCCGTTGGCTTTGTGTAAACTACCAGCGCGGATCAGTGAAAAATCGGTAAATACCGTTCCTTTATAAGTAGCGGTTTCAATATAACCAAACAAGGAATGATAGTTAGGATTTTCTTCAACCACTACCGGAAATTCTTGCGAAGCGCGACACACCAGCACGTTAACTTTATAGCGACGCGGTAATTTTTTATCTAACGCTGCGGTAGCGAGTTCTCCTTGCTCTCCGGTGTCGTCCAAAAAGATCTCCACATTTTCGACGATATCTTTTTGTAAGTCAGTTAAATAGGTTTTGATTTCTGGGTATTTAGAATAATCAAGCTTAAGCTGTTTAATAAAATGACTGATCACGTCTAGCGTCACGTCATCATTGAGCTTTTTAATTTTTTCGCTATAAGTCTCTTCCCATTCGGTCAATTGACGGACCATATTACGTAGGCTGACTTCCAGTTCATCGATAGTTTGTGAGAAATGCTCTTGCTCTTTTTTGCTCAGGGCATCAAAGGTTTCTTCGGTATGCATTTCTTCGCCATTCATGGCGACAAACTGATACTCACCTTGGTTGGTGATCGTTAGGCTAATGTTGCGCTCTTTAGCGCGTAAGGTGATGGCTGCTAATTCTTGTTCCTGCTTTTGGGCGAGTTGGTTCTTTAAGCGGTCGGCTCGGCTAAAGTAGAGTTCATTATCAAACGCTAATGGAATCGCATTGACCAATTTGGTCATCAATTTTTCAATATCTTGACGAAATTTCTGGCCAACACCCGACGGTAGTTTAAGTACTCTCGGGGTACGAATATCATCGAAGTTAGCCACGTAACACCAATCAAATAGCGCGTTATTCTCTGGCTGATGGCGATGTAAATAACGCAAGATCATGGTACGTTTACCTAACCCATTGCGTCCAATTGCGTATATGTTATAGCCCTTTTCTTTTATCGACATCGCAAATTCAACCGCTTTTTGCGCACGTTCTTGACCAACAATTTCATCAATGGGAGCCAATTCTTTGGTCGATTTACATGGCAAATGCTCTAAAGTTGCGACGTGATAGAGCTGCTCAAGATTCAATTTTTGAATCGCCATACTCCCTCCTAGTTCTTATGATTGTTATTGTGAGTGTTACTGCTTTTAGTTTTAGCCTAAGTGTAGAAGAAAAGCACAATCTTTTTAGTGACTTACTACTAATTCATGAACGGTTGCTTAAATTATCACCGCACCACGCCCAATTACTAATGATAATTAGTTGCATTTGCTCATGTATTACCTTTAAATAACAATATACCCAAACGACTTGAAGTTGCAGCTAGGTGGCAAGTGAGCGACAAAT